>NZ_DFOE01000001.1:0-211429 GCF_002376635.1 Sphingobacterium sp. UBA3549
GCCCTTGTCGGACAGCTTCTTTAGTTGTTTAATACACTGCCTCGTTTTTGCCACTTTCAGGGCCTTCGCCAGAGGCATGATTATCCCGCTTACTCAGGAATGGTATAATGGTGCATGTATTTTGCAATTGCATTTGCGCGTCTATTGACATACGTGGAAGGGTTGCGTGCATCCCATTCTCTGGGATTTGGCAATATAGCTATGATTAGGGCAGCTTGCTTTTTGGAAAGATTGCTCCCTGTCTTGCTGAAGTAATATGCTGCCGCAGCGTCAGCACCATAAACCCCTTGCCCCATTTCAATCACATTAAGATAAACTTCAAGAATTCTTTTCTTACTCCAAAAGGTCTCAATAAGTACGGTAAAGTAAGTTTCAAATCCTTTTCTCAACCAGGATCTTCCAGGCCATAGAAATACATTTTTCGCTACCTGCTGGCTAATGGTACTTCCTCCGCGCAGTTTTTTGCCTTGTGCATTTTTTTTGATGGCATTTTGAATTCCCTTTAAGTCAAAACCCCAGTGGGTCATAAAATGGGCATCTTCTCCTGCAATAGCGGCTAACTTGAGGTTATCGGACAGCTCATCGTAATCCAGCCAATTTTTTTCCAATTTGAAGCCTTTTCCTTGTTCTTTCAGTTCAAATCCGCGTTGAATCATCAGCCAAGTAATTGGGGGATTGATAAAACGTAAGCTAATGACCCAAAATAGTGTAACACCGATAAAATAGAGAATTACTCGTGTGACAATACGGAGGATGGGCGACTTTATTGACTTCAACGGGTTGAATGAATTCTTTTTGAAGGTGTTTTTTTGTGTGCTGGACGTATTTTGTTTACCAGTTCTTTTGATGGCCATGACTAATTTTTTTCGCTTACAAACTTAGCTTATATTCTTGTTTAATGGAAATGATTTTATTGAGAAGTTGAGTGTATCGTTTGCCAAAGCGATGTTATTATCCTATTTTTACGCTTCATAAAAATTGATTTTAAAAGTTGGCAAAAGAAAAGAAAGTAACCCCATTGATGCAACAGTACAATGCGATCAAGATTAAGTATCCTGGAGCGTTGTTGTTGTTCCGTGTTGGCGATTTTTACGAGACATTTGGTGAGGATGCAATTAAGGCTGCTCAGATTTTGGGTATTGTTTTGACGAAGCGTGGAAATGGCTCGGAATCGGAAACGGCATTGGCTGGTTTTCCGCATCATTCGCTGGAAACTTATCTTCCGAAGCTGGTACGTGCTGGTCAAAGGGTTGCGATTTGTGATCAACTGGAGGATCCGAAGACTACGAAAACAATTGTTAAGCGTGGTGTGACAGAGCTGGTTACCCCTGGTGTTTCTTACAATGACAATATTGTTCAACAGAAGTCCAATAATTATTTGGCATCAATTTTTATCGAAAAAGAGCGGATTGGGATTTCTTTTCTCGATATTTCAACAGGTGAATTCTTAGTTGCTCAGGGAAGCGTTGCGTATATCGATAAATTGCTTCAAGGGTTTAAACCGACGGAAATTATTCTATCCAAAAAACAGAGCAAGGAATTTATCGAGCAATTTGGGGCACAGTATTACACGTATTTTCTTGATGAATGGCCTTATACGGGCGACTATGCTACTGAAACATTATTGAAACATTTTGAGGTTTCATCAATGAAAGGATTTGGAGTTGACCGTATGTCTGCGGGTATTGTTGCTGCTGGTGTGGCTTTACATTACCTCAATGAAACCGAACACCGTAACTTACAGCATATCTCTACGCTTTCCCGGATTGAAGAAGACCGTTACATGTGGCTGGACCGTTTTACGATTCGCAATCTGGAACTAATTGGCTCGATGAATGAAAATGCAGTCACGTTATCGGATGTATTGGATCATACATCTAGTCCAATGGGGGCGCGCTTGCTTAAGCGCTGGATTGTAATGCCTTTGAAAGATAAAAAGAGTATTCAGGAGCGATTGAATGTTGTGGATTTCTTTTTCGCTAACCGCGATTTAAGAGATGAATTGATTGGCCAGATCAAGCAAGTGGGCGATCTTGAACGCTTAATCTCGAAGATCGGGCTTCAGAAAGCGAATCCCAGGGAAATCGTGCAATTGAAGCGTGCGTTATTTGCTATCGAGAAGTTGAAGGAACTTACAGATCGCAAAGATGCACATGCACTGCGTACGATTTCGGAACAATTGGATGCTTGTACGGCTATTCGTGAGCGAATTGAGCTACAGGTTCAGGCAGAACCACCTGTTGCCATCAATAAAGGGAGTGTAATTGCGGATGGGGTTGATGCGGAACTGGATCGCTTGCGTAAAATTGCCTTTGGAGGGAAGGATTATTTGCTGGAAATCCAAAAAAGGGAAGCAGAAATTACGGGTATTCCTTCGTTAAAAATTGCGTTTAACAATGTGTTCGGCTACTACCTGGAGGTTACTAATACACATAAGGACAAAGTTCCAACGACTTGGATACGTAAGCAGACCTTGGTAAATGCCGAGCGTTATATTACCGAGGAACTTAAAGAATATGAAGAACAGATTCTTGGAGCCGAAGAAAAGATTCAGGCTTTAGAGAGTAGATTGTATGCTGAGCTGTTGATTTCGATCGCCGAATACATTAAACCTATTCAGCTGGATGCACAGTTGATTGCTAAGCTGGATGTACTCCTCAACTTTGCTGTTGTGGCGGAGAAGAATTATTATGTGAAACCAGAAGTCAGTGAGAGCAAGATTTTAGATATAAAAGGTGGAAGACACCCTGTCATCGAAAGAAACCTACCGGTGGGCGAGGATTATATCACTAATGATACCTTTTTAGATCCGAAGACACAACAGATTATTATCATTACCGGGCCTAATATGGCGGGTAAATCGGCACTGCTCCGTCAGACTGGATTGATTGTATTAATGGCACAAATAGGCTGTTTTGTTCCTGCAAAAGAGGCTAAAATTGGCTTAGTTGACAAAATATTTACTCGTGTTGGGGCATCGGATAATCTTTCTTCTGGAGAATCTACCTTCATGGTTGAGATGAATGAAACTGCGAGCATTATGAACAATCTGTCAGACCGTAGTCTTATTCTCCTGGACGAAATTGGCCGTGGTACAAGTACATATGACGGGATTTCTATTGCTTGGGCCATTGCGGAATTTTTGCATAATCACCCGGCTGCCAAAGCAAAAACACTATTTGCGACCCATTACCATGAATTGAATGAACTGACAACTTCTTTGGATCGTATTAAGAACTATAACGTCACTGTAAAGGAGGTCAATAATAAAGTTATTTTCTTGCGGAAACTTGTTCCGGGAGGTTCGGAACATAGTTTTGGTATACATGTAGCCAAGCTGGCAGGGATGCCCCAAAAACTACTCAATCGCGCTAATCAGATTTTAAAAAGGTTGGAGCAGGAGCGTACTGGTGGAGAGCAGATTAAGGATAGTATGCGTAAGATCCAGAAACAGGCGTATCAGCTACAGATGTTTTCGATTGATGATCCTGTCCTAAACAAGATTAGGGATATGTTGAATAATTTGGATGTTAACTCGTTGACTCCGGTCGAAGCATTGATGAAACTGGATGAAATTCAGCGGTTGCTAAAGCATTAATCTTTAAAATAGGGCTTATTTTTCGATTGGAATAGCGCAATAGCGCGCTATTTTGGGTGTACAGGCATAAACTGACCTATTCATTTTGGATTACCGATATTTTTAAAATCTAAAGAATAGTGCTAAGCTTCCATAGTTCGCCTGGATGGGGCTCAGTACTTTGCTGCTTGCGTCATACGGTGCGTAATGATAGCCTAGTTCGAAGCCGATGTACTTTTGGTTTTTCATGCGGAATAGTGAGGAAAGACCAAGTCCGAGGTGAATATTGTTGATGGTAACCATATTCTCTGTGTATCCACCATCATAATAATAACCATCCGGATCATAATAGCCTGAAGAATACGTATTCTCTGTAATGCCGGTATCTGTGATATCAATACCTAGTATGGCTTTTGGAATCAGGATGAATTTGTCGTTGTCAAAAACTTTATAGCCTACAGCACCTCCCATAAAAGCGGTCGCTGATGAATTGACTGCTACTTCTGATCCATCATAATTATAGTCGATATTGCGATCGTTTGCGTTGATGCGTACCTTTAAACCTCCTTCAAAGATCAATTTCCTTTCCAGCGAGCTCATCAGCATAAATCCGAGCGTTACGTTTGTACCGAACACTTTGTTGCCTCCTCCTAGCGGGCTCATCACGCCAATGGAAGGTACATAGCCTAGTTTGGCCTTATGCCGGTCTTTATATCCTTTAGGGGTTGGAAATCGTTGTTCATCACTTTGTGTATTGGCTTGTTTGTCTGGAATTTCTTCAATTTGTTTATCGGCAAAGAGATGAAGGATATTTGTTTCCTGGCTGCTTAATGTATAATTATCAGATGCAAGTAGTGCTTTTGCTCTTAATTTGATAAGGTTATCTAGTGGATGGCGTAATGGATAGAAATGGAATTTTGCTTTATTTTGCTCATATTGGGTAGTAAAATCTTCTTGATCTGCTGCATCGAGCCTTTGGAGCAGGCTCTTATCAAATTGATTGTTCCAGTATAGGTCGATCGCTGTCGTGCTATTTTTCTTTTCAATAATGAGTATTAGGATGCGTAGTCTTTGTATATATTCGTTGATGCCGCAGCTTGCTTGTATAGTGTTCAGTAAGGGGACAATTTTTTCAAACTCATTGTTGTTTAAGGCTTTTGTCAACAAAGGAAGGGTTTCAACCGTATATCGTTCACAATTTTCCTGAGCATGCACGCGTGTGGTGGAAAGGATGTTACTGATGATCAACATGAAAAAAGCAAGCTGGCGGATACTCATGGTTTATCTAGATTTATTGCAGACTAAATTAGTAAATAAATCGCAGGATATATTCGTTTGTTTGCGCCAACGGCTTTAAAAGTTTTATCTTTGGTCTATGGCGTCGATATTTCGATTTAAAGAATTTGAGGTTGATCAGTCTGATTGTGCAATGAAGATTAACACAGACGGCGTATTATTGGCTTCATTGTTGGAAGCGGGGACTTTAGGTAGAATTCTGGATATCGGTACAGGAACGGGAGTCATTGCATTGATGTTGGCTCAACGGTTTGCGCACAGTTGGGTAGAGGCTGTCGAGATGGACTCTTTAGCTGCTGCGATGGCAGATAAAAATTTTCGTCATTCCGTTTTTTGTGAACGGCTTAAGCTTCACGCCTGTGCCTTTCAGCGTATGGAAATGGCAGAGCCTTATGATTTGATTGTTTCGAATCCACCATTTTATACCGATTCACTCCATAATCCTGACGATCGAAAGAAGCTCGCGCGGCATGCTGACCTGGATTTTTTTGCTGAATTATTGGATTTCGCTTCTTTACGCTTATCGAATCAGGGGAAATTAATTCTGATCGTTCCTACTGCTTTGGCAGATATACTGATGAAGATTTCAGCAGAGCACGCTCTTTATTGTTGTGCTGAAGTTCAGATAAGTTCTTTTGAAGGTGGATCCGTCATCCGTAAGATCATTACATTTGAACGGAAGCCTGTCGAATCGGTTGCTGTACGTGAGTTTGTTATATACGCAGGGAAGGGTATTTATTCAGCAGCTTATCGCAGCGTATTGGCCCCTTATTTTTTAGCTTTTTAGGTTATGACAAAAATCGGATTACTTTCGGATACACATTCTTTTCTAGACGAAGCGGTATTTACTCATTTTGCAGCCTGCGACGAGATCTGGCATGTCGGAGATTTTGGTGAAGGTGTTATTGCAGACCGGCTGGCTTCTTTTAAACCATTACGCGGCGTGTATGGAAATATTGATGGTCAGGATATTCGTCTGCAATTTCCCGAAGATTTGAGATTTAGATGTGAGGAAGTAGACGTTTTTATGACGCATATTGGTGGCTATCCAGGGAAATATGCTGCGCGTGTTAAGGGGGAATTAATGAAAAATCCTCCAAAGTTATTTATCACAGGACACTCACACATTTTAAAGGTGATGTTCGATCCCAAAATACAATGCCTTCACCTCAATCCTGGGGCAGCAGGAAAGCACGGCTGGCATAAAGTGCGCACATTGATGCGATTTGACATTCATGCGGATAAAATTGAAAATCTTGAGGTAATTGAGCTGAATGGGCGTTAGATCAGAGCAGCTTTTTATGCCTCTTTTTTTAGAATGGATAGCCTAACAATACTTTGAGTGATAGCAAAGAGATCATGGGGTGTATTGGGTTCTAATGCAACTAACATGCCTTTCGTCAGACTGATTTTACTTCCGTTAACACCAAAGTCTATATTACCTTCGACAATTTCAACAACTATTGATGCCGCAGTTTTATGCTCTTTCATGTATTGTCCTTTGGCAAAAGCGAGACGATATTCTTTGCTACCATTTGTTTCCAGCAGAAGATCCATTTTGGGCTGTTTATCTTGGTATGTAACGTTTTGAAAAATAGATGCTGTTTGCATAGTCTTTGTTCTATTAGATGGTGTTGCTCAAAATGCTTTTGGGACCTCTGTTCAACGAAAGGATTTCTGCAGTAAATAGGGTGTTATAAGGAATCACGAACTTCAACAAGAAAGCTCTTTAGACGCTCTAGTGAATCGATAACGCGTTGATTTTCTTTTGCTTCTGATTTGTTGTCTCGCAGATAATCGCGTGCTCCCTGAAGCGTGTAGCCTTTGTTTTTAACCAGATTGAAAATGATTTTTAAATTGGCAATATCTTCCTGCGTAAACAGGCGATTACCTTTTTTATTCTTTTTAGGTTGTAAAATATCAAACTCACGCTCATAAAAACGTATTTGGGAGGCGTTTACTTCGAACATCTCTGTAACTTCTCCCATTGTATAATACAATTTATTTATTTCACGCTCTTTGTACGGCATATCTTCACAATTAATCTATAGCAAACTTAATAAAAATTCCTATTCAAAAAGAAATTTTTGCGATCATCTTGTGTAGTGAGCGACTGAAGGAGAACAGCGTAATCTAATCTATATGTAATCGCTAATTATTGTGGGTAAGCGTAAATTTTTATAAGTTTGATTCCTGTGAAAAGGGTTAAAGTATTATGTATGGTTATAGTTAGCAAATTTTGGACAAATTTATTTTCTTTTGGAAGAGCGAATGCAATTACTATTTATCCCTTTATTTTTCTAAAAAGTACCTCTTTCAAATGCAACGAGAACCTGATCCGTCATGAACGTATACATTTGCGCCAAGCGCTTGAATTGGGTATTCTCTTCTTCTATGTATGGTATCTTATTGAGTTTGTCTTTCGCTTTATTCAATTGAAAGATTTTGATCGCGCGTATCTACGTATATCTTTTGAGCGAGAAGCGTATGATAAGGAAGGTGAACCGGACTATTTGAGCAGGAGAAGGCTATGGTCATTTTGGCGATATCTTTGAATAGGACTATTTGATGGTGTTTAAAAAGAGAAAAGCGGTACCAAAACTAGTTTTGGTACCGCTTTCTGTTTTATCTTTTGGAAGATTAATTATCCGACTAATTTTAGATAAGTAGCTACCTTGTTTTTCAACTGTCTGCGGTCGACAATGAAATCTAAAAATCCATGTTCAAGAACAAATTCTGAAGTCTGGAACCCTTTTGGTAGATCCTTTTTTATTGTTTCTTTAATGACACGTGGGCCAGCAAACCCGATTAACGCACCTGGCTCTGCAATATTTACATCACCCAACATGGCATAAGATGCTGTAACTCCCCCTGTTGTTGGATCGGTCAGCAAACAGATATACGGAAGGCCTGCTTTGGCCAATAGGGCTAATTTAGCCGAAGTTTTAGCCATTTGCATCAATGAAAATGCAGCTTCCATCATGCGCGCACCACCTGATTTTGAGATTAGCATAAATGGAATTTTATGCGCAATACAGTAATCTATCGAGCGTGCTATTTTCTCACCGACCACTGACCCCATTGATCCGCCGATAAAACTAAAGTCCATACAGGCGATAACAATATCTTGGCCATTCATTTTTCCATGTCCAGAACGTAAAGCATCTTTAAGGCCTGTTTTGGCTTGGCTTTCTTTTAAACGATCGGGGTATGGCTTTGAATCGAAGAATTCTAATGGGTCACCCGAACTGAGATTGGGAAATAGTTCGGTAAATTCGTTATTGTCAAATAAAATTGAAAAATATTCTTTGGAGCCAATTCTTAAATGGTGGCCACAATATTGACAAACATAGTCATTTTCTACTTGTTCAAGATGCAATAATGGCTTTTTGCAAGTGGGACATTTGTTCCACATGCCATCAGGTGCTTCTTTTTTATTAGCGGTAGCTGTGCTAATACCAGCTTTTTCTCTTTTAAACCAACTCATACGATAGTTCTTATTCGATTACAAACTTATATAAATTTGAGTTTATATACAATTATAATTATGTTGAATGTATAGGCCACGCGATGAAAACGCCTTGTCTAACAGGCCTTCTATTCATAATGGGACTATGGGCCACCATTGGGATATATAAGACATTGAGCTGATTATTAGATTGAAATTAATTTTGAAGTGGCAGGTCAGCCAAAAATTAGGGTACAAAAAAAGGGTAAGCTACTTCTATCGCACCGCTCAACCAAATACCCTTGCTTTGTTCCCAACCTGGGGGAGTCAATGGGAGCTGGTCGTAGAAGACTTACCCGTCACAAAAGTAGAAAAAAAAACAGTTTTAGGAAAGAAAAAATGCTATTTTATCTTATGCGATTGATTATCATGGTGATAATTTGTTTGAATTGATGAAAAAGGCTTACATTTTGTTTTGATCATATTCTCCCAATAGCGAATAATACCCAAATAAGCCAAGTCCAATGGAGATAATCGGTGTCAAGATACATAGGATAATGATTCCAAATACTACATCTTCCTGGTGACCGGTGGAGATTTTTGGCAATGCCAGTTCAAAAACGGAAAAATAAGCGGTAAATAGCGCTAAAGTTATCCAGAGTATGCCAAGTAATTTTTTGATACTATTCATGATTAGTGGGAGTTGATTTGTTATTGATATAAATACTGCCGATGATAAAACATACAATTGCGATAATAATCGGATACCATAGTCCCGCAAGATAAAATTGTGGTGTCTGAGCTACTTCGGCATTGGTAGTTAGGTAGGTGGATACGGCGGGCAGGAGTCCACCGAATATTCCGTTTCCAACATGGTAAGGCAAAGACATGGACGTGTAGCGGATTTTTACTGGGAACAGTTCGACGAGAAAGGCTGCAATGGGACCATATACCATGGTAATATAAATCACCTGAATAAAGATAAGGAGAATGAGGCATATATAGTTCCAGTTGGCAATATGAACAGTTGTTGTGACTGTTTGCTGTCCTTTTAGTTTGCCCGATTGGTGTATTGTTTTAGCACGAGTGATTTCGGTTCCGTCGTCATATTGCGTTTTGACAACTGATTTTATTTCTGTTTTTTCTGTAACCGTCGGACTTTCGACTGTTTCATTCAGTTTGACTTTGTGCTCTGCATTGGAAAGTTGGTACATCGATTCATAAATTGGGCGATAGGTCAACACAGCGAGTAACATACCGCCGAGCATAATCCACTTTCGTCCAATTTTGTCACTGAGCCATCCAAACACGACAAAAAATGGTGTCCCTAAAAGTAGGGCTATCCCAAGAATGGTATCTGCCTGATCCGATTGGAGGTGCATCACTGTTTTCATGAAACTCATGGAATAGAACTGTCCGGTGTACCAAACAACACCTTGTCCCATGGCGGCACCAAATAGTGCGAGCAGCACAAATTTGAGGTTGTATCGGTTGCCGAAACTTTCTTTTAAAGGATTTGTACTTGTTTTACCTTCTGCTTTAGCTTTGCTAAACTCGGGTGACTCCTTCATTTTTTTACGAATAAGGTAGGAGACATACACCATAACTAAAGAGAGTAAGAAAGGAACCCGCCATCCCCAGATGTCAAATTGTGATTCGGTGAGCAAGCTTTTGGTCAGTAGGATGACGACTAGTGATATAAAGAGGCCAAATGTCGCTGTTGTCTGTATCCAGGAGGTCCAGTATCCTCGCTGCCCAATAGGCGCATGCTCGGCCACGTAGGTTGCTGCGCCGCCATATTCTCCACCGAGGGCAAGACCTTGTAACAGGCGAAGGATCAAAACGAGCAGGGGAGCCCAAAATCCGATGCTTTCGTAGCTTGGAATGCAGCCTATGAGAAATGTTGCTCCGCCCATAAGCATTAAGGTAACCATAAAGGTATATTTTCGACCGATGATATCACCTAGTCGGCCAAAAAATAGTGCACCAAATGGGCGAACGACAAATCCAGCCGCAAATGTGGCTAATGTGGAAAGGAAAGCAGCTGTTGGATTTTCTGCGGGGAAGAATTTGGTGGAAATTACGATCGATAGGCTCCCAAAGATAAAAAAGTCATACCATTCGATGAGGGTTCCCATAGAGGATGCGCCGATGACTTTCCAGATATTTTTTGTGTTGTTTTCGTTCATTAATTGTTTGTTTTGTTGGTTTAGTTTATAATATTGAAAGTAACATGTCCTACTTTTTACTTCACATGTGCGTTGAATTGCAACGGTCTTTGGCTTTTTGGAGGATAGTGTATCAATTTTTTTGAGCTTCTACCATTCCAACCGTTTTATATCTTTTGCCAGGCAGGGCGTGAATGAATGATTGCATTTCGAGTTCCAGTAGGATTAATGCCAATTTGCTTTGCGGCCATTTTGTGAGTTCAATCAAGTGATCTAATTCGAGTTGTCCCTTTTGTTGAATGAGTGTAAAGAGGAGTTGCTGATCTTTTGTCAGTGTTAATGGGAGGCTAAGCTGTGGGGCAGCAGTTTTTTTTGTGATTTCCCAATTCATCAGGTATTCAAGATCCTGAAGTCCTCGAATCATATGCGCGCGGTTGGTTTTGATGAGGTAGTTGGTACCTTCAGCGCTTTTTTCATAAATGGAACCTGGGAAAGCACATACATCTCGGTTGTAGCTGTTGGCCAGTTCTGCGGTGATCAAAGCACCGCCTTTAATGGCTGCCTCCACGACAATGGTGACATCGGCGATTCCTGCTATAATTCGATTGCGCATAGGGAAGTTACCGCGTTCGGGTAAGGTATTGGAAGTAAATTCTGTCAGTAAGCCGCCATGGTCTAACATTTTTGCAGCAAGCTCGCGATGGGATGCTGGATAAATTCGATCGAGACCATGTCCTAATACGGCAATGGTAGGTAGATGGTTTTTTAATGCATTGCGATGTGCCAATGCATCTATACCATAGGCGAGACCGCTAACGATCAAGGTGTCTTTGGATCCATTCATGGCGTCCAGCAGATCTTCGCATATTTTCTGGCCATAGTGGGTTGCATGTCTAGTACCAACAATACTAATGATCTTCGAACTGTTTAGCGGCTGGTTCCCCTTATAGTAGACAACAAGCGGAGCATCTTCACATTGGCGAAGCCTGTCTGGATAATTTTCGTCTTCCAACCACAAGGCTTGTATTTGGTGTTTTTCGATAAAAGCGAGTTCTTTTTCGCAGGCGGGCATATAACTTTTGTTGTATATTGCTTCAGCGATTGACTCCCGTATACCGAGAAGCTGCATCAATTCTCGTTTTGAATAGGTGAACACATCTGCTAGGCTATGACCTTGGTCAATGATATTGCGTGCTGTTCTAGGGCCAATGCCCTTGATTTGCGTCAAAGCTATGGGGTAAATTAGTTTCATAATTGGGTTTGTTTAAAGATAAGAAAAATATAAGTAGCTGCTGTACTTTTTGTTAGAATTGCTTGGAGCTACTGTATTTTTTGTTCCAATTAAGCAATATCGATAAGAGACGTAGGGGCGAGGTATAATATGGTATGAAATATCGGTCTATTTTGGAAAGAAAGAAGAGGAATTGGTAACTTTGTTCGACTAATGATATTTTAACGATGGAAATGAAAGAACCTTTTGATATTGAATTGGGAGATATAGTTTATTCTGTCTTCCCTGAAGAGGAGGATACCTATGTTATTTTTAAAGATGGCGCTGAATACGTCAAGATTATTAAAGATAATGATACAAACTGGTTAAAATTGAATCCGGAGACAGAACTACCTATGTTTGGGATGGATGAGGAAATCAATCTCATTGGCCTAGAAATCAAAAAAGAGTTAGGACATTAACTTTTTTAGTTAAAGATGGTTAAAAGGCGGTTAAAGATTTTTTAACCTTATTTTTAATTGATTATTTTTATTTAATCAATTGTAAATATGGTACGGATCGCATTGCTATCTTTAGTGTTTTTTTGTGTCTATTTCTCATTTTATCGGGAGAGGCTTTTTGCCTATCCGATGGTTTCTTATGATCAGGATACTATTGAGAAGAGAGGAAGTAAACGAGATACGCTTCGATTGGATACTGTTTTGATCAAACGTAAATCTGCTGGGGATAAATGGGATGAAAAAAAGGAGGAATATAAATCCATCTTTTTTTGGGGCGATACGAAAAACATGGTTACACTTCCCCATCGAGGTGGGATTGCTGTCAATCTAAACAAGCTTTACAATAAATTTAGCCGGAAGGGACGAAATTCAAGGAAGCTCCAGCGTCAGTTTGAAAAGGAATACCATCAGGATCTGATCCGGGAAGAATGGTATCCGCTGACGCAGGAGTATAGTAAGTTGTCGGGAGATTCGTTGCGCAAATTTAGGATATACTATGAGCCCTCCTTAAAATGGCTTCGAGATAATGATCGTTATGAGAAGATCGCTTATATCCATCAGTGTTTAACGAACTACCTCGATTCTGTAGACATTATCCATAGGCGGCTACAGTTTCCAATGGGTAATGCCAAGCTTTAACTACATCGGTACATATACCAGATATTTTGTGTCAAAGAAGTCTTCTTTAAAGTAATCTGATAGTGGATGTAATTCTGCTTTGAGTTTGGATTCTTTGATTTCTTCACTGAGATTGCCCCCTTTTAGATAAAGAATACCATTGGGAATTCCGTTTTTATCTTTTTTTGAAAACTTGTTTCTTATCCAAGGTGTAAATTCTGCGAGTCTTGTTACCGCTCTTGATAGCACAAAATCATATTTGTCGTCTAGTTGTTCGGCACGGATGTGGTCTGCTTCGACATTGTTAAGCCCTAATCCGGCTGCAACTTCACGTACGACTTTTATTTTTTTTCCAATCGAGTCGACCAAGTGGAATTTGACTTCAGGAAACATAATGGCCATTGGAATGCCTGGAAAGCCTCCTCCGGTCCCGACGTCCAAAATTTGTGTTCCAGGTGTAAACTCTTGGACAAATTTGGCGATACCTAACGAGTGTAATACATGATGCAGATAGAGGCTATCAATATCTTTACGTGAAATGACATTGATTTGGCTATTCCAAAACGTATATAGATCGGCTAGTTTTGCAAACTGCTCTTTTTGACTATCGGTCAGTTTTGGAAAATAATTATAGATGATATCGACTGTTGGATTCAAAGTGTGATATTTTAAATGTGAACTATTTCCAGCTTATTTTTTTCTTTTTTCGGCTGAACATACCATTGATGCAAATATAGAAATAGTAGATGAAGTCTACCAAAGGCAACCACCAAATCAGTTCCTTTACAGCTAGTTTTTTATAGATGTTGTTAAATATTATCCATTGTGCAATAAGCCGAAGGAGGTAGGCACTCAAAGGCACATACCAGTACATTGGGAAAGCAACTGTGGTCGCAATGATCGTTATGTAAAAAAGGAACGCGGATACCAGCTGGGTACCCAGCATGCGTTGATGACGTTTTTTATAAATAGTAGATGCACCTGAATGCCTTGCTTTTTGTTTGTAGTAGCTTTTCCAAGTCGTTTTGGGTTCCGAATAGACCATGGATTCTGCCGACAGTACGATGTTGACATTGATCGGATTTGCATTTTGGTTGACGAAGAGATCATCATCGCCAGATTTAATATGCATGTGGGCCGCAAACCCTTTGTTTCGAAAGAAGAGATCTTTTTTGTAGGCCATATTCCGACCGACCCCCATATATGCATCCCCTTTCAGGGCATAGGAGAAATAACTCATGGCCGTATGACTGGTTTCAAATCGAATCAATAGATTTAATAAACTTTTTTTCTTAAAATACGGGGAATAGCCGAGCACAATTTCTGTTTCAGGTCTGAAAGCGGCTGCGACTTCTTTAAGCCACTGATTGGATTGTGGTGCACAGTCGGCATCAGTAAACACCAGTGTCTGGTGTTTTGAAGCCTTGATACCCATACTTACGGCGAACTTTTTGCCATGTTTTAAGCGTATATGTTCTTTGATATCAACAATTTTTAAATGCGGATATTTTGCTTCGAATTCATGTAATATCCAAGGCGTATTGTCTGTCGAAAAATCATTGACAACGATTACTTCAAAATTAGGATAGTCTTGATGCATGATGTCCGGGAGGAATTGGGCGATATTATCCTGTTCATTGTGTGCACAAATAATTACGGATAGCGGCGGGAATTCCGTTCCTTCTTGTACTGGTTTAATTTGATAACGGCTCAATTTACTATATACAAATAAGATGTAGTATAATTGTATACATAGAAAAAGGCCCAATACTCCGAAAGCAATATAGGGGAGATTGGCCAAAAATACGTGAAGGTCAAGCATAGCTCACAAAGATAAGTGCTTTCCACAACTTTTTTACAGCTGAAAAATGATAATTTATTTTTGAAACATCCTGTTTGCAAATCTTTTTATAGTATTTTTGCAACATATTCTAGGGATGAATCCCAATTTAGGTGGGTATTAGGTAGGTTATCGTAGTTTTTTAAGCTATAAATAATTGATAATGAGCTTGTAATTAGTTGTGGGCAAATACTTATGGCGCCATCTTTCTGGCAAATCATCCTTTAAAATAGAAATAGTCTCAGAGGAAAATATTAATGAAATTTACGCTACAAGCACAAGATAAGCTGTCTAAAGCACGTGCAGGTGTTGTCGAAACTGCACACGGTCCCATTCAAACACCTATTTTTATGCCTGTTGGTACGGCAGGTACAGTGAAAGCAATTCATCAACATGAATTGAAGAATGATATTGAAGCGCAGATTATTTTGGGTAATACCTATCATTTGTATTTACGACCAGGATTGAATGTATTGAATAAAGCGGGTGGATTGCACAAGTTTAACGGTTGGGATGGTCCTATTTTGACCGATTCGGGTGGTTATCAGGTGTATTCATTGACTGAAGTACGTAAGATTAAAGAAGAGGGGGTTACCTTTCGCTCTCATATTGATGGATCAAAGCATCTATTTACACCAGAAAATGTAATGGATACGCAACGTATTATCGGTGCCGATATCATTATGGCATTTGATGAGTGTACACCGTATCCATGTGATTATAATTATGCACGTCGTTCTTTGGATATGACGCATCGCTGGCTGAAACGTTGTGTGGATCGTTTTGATAGTACGGATCCGCTTTATGGCTATGATCAAACTTTATTTCCAATTGTTCAAGGTTCTGTTTATAAAGATTTAAGAATAAAATCTGCAGAGACTATTGCCTCATTTAATCGTGATGGGAATGCGATTGGCGGATTGTCGGTAGGGGAGCCTGCGGAAGAAATGTACGCGATGACCGAGGTTGTCTGCGATATCTTGCCGCATGACAAGCCACGTTATCTTATGGGGGTGGGTACACCAGTGAATATTCTTGAAAACATTGCGTTAGGGGTGGATATGTTCGATTGTGTCATGCCAACCCGCAATGCCAGAAATGGTATGCTGTTCACACAAAATGGGATTATCAATATCAAAAATGAAAAGTGGAAAGATGATTTTTCGCCAATAGAAGTGGAAAGCGATTTGCATGCAGATCAATTTTATTCAAAAGCTTATCTTCGACATTTGATTAAATCGCAAGAAATTCTTGGAGCACAAATTGCTTCTTTACATAATTTACATTTTTACCTTTGGTTGGTTAATCAGGCTAGGGAGCGAATCATTGATGGGACTTTCTACGATTGGAAAAGCAAAATGGTAAAAATATTGGATCAACGTTTATAAGACTAACTCGTTCAAGTTAAAGGAAATGCTGTCGTTAATCGATCGTTACATTATTAAAAAGTATCTATCTACTTTTTTATTCACCATGGCCATATTTACTGTTGTCATGGTGGTTTTCGACGTGTCCGAACGATTGGATGATTTTTTAAAGTATCATGCTCCTCTAGATAAGATTATTTTTGAGTACTATGCTGGGTTCATTCCTTTTTATCTGAATTTTCTTTGTCCATTGATCAATTTTATTGCGGTTATCTTCTTTACGTCAAAAATGGCGGATCAAACTGAAATTGTACCGATTCTAAGTGCTGGGTATAGTTTTAATCGGCTTCTTCGTCCTTATATGATTGCAGCTACTTTGATTTTTGCCGTTTCGCTGGTGTTCAATATTTTTATTATTCCGAATACCAATAAGATGAAGGTTGATTTTGAAAACATCTATGTTAAGCCACCTAAGGATAATTCAAGGGTTTCTACCCATATGCAATTGGACAAAGACAGCTATGTGTATATAGACAATTTTGATAATACGACCAAAACAGGTTACGGATTTGTTCTTGAAATTTTTAAGGGGGATACGCTTAAAGAAAAAATGATGGCTGACCGTATTACTTGGGACTCAGTGGCCACGAAGTGGAAGATTGAAGGGTATACCAATCGTATTATCAATGGATTGCATGAACGCATGGACAAAGGTACTGTTAAAGACACTACCTTAGATATGAAACCTTCGGACTTTGAGGTGCGTGATAATATGTTTACTGCAATGGATACACACGAATTAAATATTCGTATCCGTAAAGAGGAGATCCGTGGTACCGGCGTCATGAACGATTTATTGCTTGAGAAATACAAGCGTTATGTGTATCCATTTTCAGCTTTTGTACTGACCTTGATGGGTGTGGCACTGTCCTCCAAGAAAGTGCGTGGGGGGATAGGATTGAGTCTGGGTATCGGTATCGCGTTAAGCTTTACGTATATCGTCTTTATACAGTTTGCAACTATGTTTTCTTTGAAAGGGGGACTACCACCGTTGATAGCCGTATTAATTCCAAATGTTACTTTCTTTTTGGTAGCAATATATCTGGCGATTAAAGCGCCAAAATAAATTTTTGTTCAGTTTTCAATAACTTCAGTGAGCCTGCCTTATTACGGGAAATAGTAGGTATTGCTCATCATTTCCATACACATGTATTCTAGAGAATATGACTAAAATTAAATTAAATCGGAATATTCTAATTCTGCATTTAACAATACTTATTTGGGGATTTACCGGAATTTTGGGGAGTCTGATCTCCGTATCTGCCCTTCATTTGGTATGGTATCGCGTTGCAATAGCATCTATTGCTCTGCTGATCTATTTCTTGGTGACCAAACAATCTATATTAGTTTCGAGGAAGCAGTTTCTCCAATTTTTTATGGTAGGAGCGGTGGTTGGCCTGCATTGGGTACTATTCTTCTATTCGATTAAAGTTTCTACAGTTTCAGTGACGTTGGTAACACTTTCGTCGGTGACATTATTCACGGCAATATTGGAACCTATTGTGAATAAAAAGCGCATCGCGCGTTTGGACATTGTAGTGGGGCTAGTCATTATTATCGGTATTTATACGATCTTTTCTTTTGAAACGCATTATCTAGTCGGTCTGCTGGCTGGACTTGGCTGTGCTTTTTGTGCGAGTATATTTTCAATTGCCAATGCGCGGATGGTTAAGAAATCGAGCCCTACACTGATTACGTTTTATGAGATGATGGGGGCGTGCTTTTGGATAAGCATATTGATGCTGTTTGCAGGAGATTTTAATGCCGGGATGCGATTGGGACAGCAAGATTTAATCTATCTTTTATTGTTAGGTGTGGTTTGTACTGCTGTGGCTTATGTGATGGGTGTTGCTGTCATGAAGGAATTGTCAGCATTTACTGTTGCGCTGACGACGAATTTAGAGCCAGTTTACGGTATTCTACTTGCGATGCTGATTTTTGGGCAAAAGGAAACAATGAGTGGTGGATTTTATCTCGGCGCTTGTATTGTTTTAGGAGCGGTGTTCACTTACCCTTATGTAAAAACCAAATTGGAAAATAGACAAAAGGATTTGGTTATCCGTAAATTGCATTAATTGAATGAGGTGCTATCCAATCTTTTTGGACAGCACCCGATTCATGTGACTTTAGACGTCTCCCATTACTGCATCGTTTCATAGATTCAATTTTCAACGGATTCATTTGACTTTTTGATCACCTTTTGTCTCTGTTTATCTATTGAAATGAAAATTCACCAATCCCTACATTGCGCTCTTTATTGCGGTCAAGATAGATCGTGACGATTTTTCGTTCCTGCTTTCCACTGCTGTAATAGGTGTAGATTTCGGCCATAACTGCGGCAGGACCAGCTAAAGTGAGTGAATTGTCATTATAGAAATCTACCTCAATTTTGTACGTTCCATGAAGTGCTTTTTTCAATAAAAATTGTTCTGGTCCATATCCTCCGGTGAAGTCGTTGCTGAGTCGGCCTCCGATTGCTGTGGCAGGATTACTATAGAAACATTTTTCTCCATTTGGATCCGTTACCCAGAGATCGATATCTGTGTTTTGTGAATTCCAGTTAATAACAACGCGGATATCCACAGGCAGGTCAGCAATCAATTTTTTGTTCACCGCAACTTTGGAGCTTGCAGCTTTGTTTGCTTTAATGAGATTATTGATTTCCATGAGCAATGTTTCTTCGATGCCCTCATCGCGATCGGCAGCTTCTGGGGAGTAGCTCTGGGTCAAAATCCCATATAATTGTTCTAGTGCCTCCTTGAACATCCCTTTGTCTTGTAAAACGAGGGCATAATCGCGGTGACTTTGAGGATCCATTGGCCGCCATTTCAACACTTTGGCTGTAATGAATAGTGCTTTATCGTAATCTCCCCATTCGCGTAGTTTGTATGAAATGGTTTTATAGAGATCGGCATTTTCGATCTGCAAGTCAGCCAGTGCGCTTAGGATTAGTGCGGCTTTTTGTTTATTTCCTCTTTTATAGAAGAAATTTGCGACATCAAAATAGAAAGTTGGTGTTCCCATGTATTGGTTCCGAAGTTGGAGGTAGCTTTTGTAGGGATCTTTGGATTGATCGAGTTCTTTAAGATAGGCCTGATCTTCTTTAATGTCGGGTATGCTGATTTTTCCACGGATGTTGTTGATGCTGTTACCCGCTGTTACGCCCGCTACAGGTTCTTCCAAAGATTGAACAACAACGGATTCCTGAAGAACGTCGTCGGATGCGGTCGCCGTTGCTAATTCGCTTGTTGCTGCCTTGGCGGTATTTGAATTGCTAACGACTGAGATTCTTTTTTCGCTGGTAGCATCTGATGATCTCAATTGTTCGGCTCGTGCTGTCGCGACAGGAATGGCTGAAGCACGTGACGGAATAGGTTTAACAGGAACAACTCCGGTGGCGATCTCTTCGACAGCCATATAGTCTGTGGGCTCAATTTGCGTGTCCCGTTGTGGATATTTCTTTTTTGCCCGGAATTCTGTATTCCACCAGGAGCGAAGTTGTTCTGCACTATTTTCGGCCTTATCTAAGAGATTTGCTACACGCTCTTCCCGTTCGATAGCATGTTCTTTTTTGAGTGCATTAAATTGCGGAAGTAATTCTGCTGGAGGTGTTATTGCATAACGGAAGTAATCTTCTACGGTTTCTAGTACAATTAGGCTGGTATTTCGCGTCACGATTCCGAACTGTTTACCCAGGGTTTCTATTTCCTCACGATTATTGTCGTATTGAAAGTCCAATGCTTCGATTTTCTTTTGTGCCCAGATCTGCTGCAGGTCAATTTCACCATGATCTTGATGCAGCGCTATGCTTACTTCTTTTGGGGTATGTTGTCCATCTCCTACAATTACTGTAAGCTGCTTCAGTCCCGGACGTTTCCCTATGCCTGCGATAGAAAAATTGGTTTGTATAGGGGTTCCTTTCTTAGGGTAAACTTCATCGAAATCATTGTGCTCCTTTATTCCCAAGTAAAGAAGATCGATCGTATTTAGATTGTGGTAGGCTTGATTTATGGAAACATTGGTCAAATTGATCATCTTTCCGGTATGTTTCTGAGCAATCTCTTTTAGGATACCGTAGTCAGATCCACTGGACGAAGTAATGCAATAAACGGGATTTTCAAGGGTAATTTCACTTTGGCCAAATGTGGAAAGTCCGTCGGTAAACAGCAGGTAATTGCTGGCTTTTATCACTCCAGGTTTTATTTGACTATAATCTGTGCCGCCATCGTAGTCCATTTGTTTGATATAACTTTTAAGTTCATCCCAATTACCTTGTCTAACTTGAAACGTCGGTCCTTTTACAAATTGGATGTCCAATAAACCCATTTCAACCTGCATGTTAGGATTATCTTTAAAAAAGAGATCTAATAGGGCAAGTTCCTTTTCTATAGCTCTATTTTTAGTACTCAGTGAACGGTCCCAGATAATTCCGATGGTGTCGCCCCATTTTTTCTGAGTAGGTTTCACGGAATTGATGCTTGCATTGGCAAGAAAATAAAAAGTCTTATCATGATTTGTTTGAAATAAGCCCGATGACTCTTTGCTGTCTGTTGGCAGTAGAATGACCAGATTCCGCTGGGATTGAAAATGTTGTTTACTTAAAGAAGCTGTGTAATTGTTGTTGTGTTGGGAGAATGCTAGAGAACCATCTGGTTTTTCTGTGAAATCTGGTTTATGGCTGTTTTGAAAAACATGAATATCCAAGGCAAAGTTATGAATGGCTGCGGTGTAAGTTAACGGCAAATAGTAATAACGCGCCCGATCGGATTCCGTAGTTAGATTTTCGGAATAACTGATCTGAATAGTCCGTTTACCATTCGCTGGCAAAGGATAAATGCGGGTACGGAAGTTATTACCTTCAACTTTCTCCAATAGTCCGGGGTCGACACGACGTGATTCTATACTTTCAAAAACTTCGGTGCCTTTATTTTTATCGACTGCAACTGCTTGGCGTAATTTGCCATTGATATCTAAGGCATAGCCGCTCACCGAGACGCCTTCCGGCATAGGGAATGTCAGTTCGCCCTCGAGATCGCGATTGGTTTTATTTTCAAACACCATTGTCATCGTCGTTTTGGCGATATTTCCGAAGATGGCAACCTCTACTTTTAGGTCTGCCAACACTACGTTGTCTTGCCGACCATCGTCGTTTTTAATTTTTAAACTGGGTATCTCTCGCGTAGTTCTGATCTGAGATTTTGTATCTACATTGGAAAATACCAAAACTATGAAAAGGGCAATTATGATCTTTTTCATCTTTCTATTTTTAGTAGGTGAGGGCAGAGAATGTACCGTTGATTCGCTGCACAATTAGCTATTTATTTTTGTAGTGATGCATGAAAAAGTAAAATTCCATAACTGGGTGTATTTAATTGATGCGATATGATGGAGCGTACCGATTTGCAGGCTTTAAGACGAATCGCTGCCGTGAGCAATTCAACATTTATTGTCTTGGAACGCGACGGGGAATATGTGACAGAAGCATCTCGTTCTACTGTATTTAAGAAAAATTTATAAAACAGATCTTTCTGGCGCAACGGATATCTCGGATACGAATAATACTGCAACTGGGAAATTATTTGATGGTAAAACTGCCGAGGAACTCAAAGATGCGGCTACATTGGCAAAATATACTATTAAACCAGTCCAAAAGACCATGGTTGCCGATTTTAATGACTGACATCCAGGAATTGTATCCGCATGATCAAACAGCGGGCTTGGCTGTCATTAATCCATACTTGATCGCGGTATGTAATGATGATGATTTTGGGGTAACCGGAAAAGGTTTCTATGAATCGAAAATATTGCCTTACATAAAGACCGTTGACAAAAACAGTATTTATTTTATTAAACTTAAGGACTCTTTGAAATAGGTGCTAAATATTGATGATAAAAAGGTCCGTTGAGCATTCAATGGACCTTTTTATCATTTTATACTGCGCAAGCTTTTGTTCTTATTACTAAAGATTAAACAGTGGCTTGGCATATCACTGGTATGGGGGCTCTATTGCGCGTGCCCAACTTTTATGCATTTATTGTTGCCAAGAAATCTTTGCTTTCAAGTTCGGAATATCCCATCAGGTATTCGTCTACTTTTCTGGCACACTCGCGTCCTTCAGAGATCGCCCAAACAACCAAGGATTGTCCCTTACGACAGTCTCCGGCAGTGAAAATATTGTCAATGGTGGTTTGGTAGTCTTTGTCATTCGCCAAGATATTTCCTTTTTGATCGACACGGACGCCTAGTTGTTCTAGCAGTGTATGCTCGGTATGTTGATATCCAATGGCCAATAATACGAGATCGGCTGGTATTTCACGGATTTCAGATTCGCCTAAACGGGTTCTTCGTCCGAATTCATCTACTTCGTATTGAACCTCTTTGATTTTTACAGCTTTGATATGGCCATTTTCATCTTGAACGAATTCTTGGGTTTCTGTAGCCCAAAGTCTTTCACAGCCTTCTTCTTGAGATGAGGATGTGCCAAATGTAAGCTTATCCATGGGCCAGGGGTTGCTTTTTAGCCGTTCTTTGGATGGCGTTGGTTTACGGGCAATCTGTGTGATACTTTTTGCACGGTGACGGTTGGATGTACCGATACAGTCTGATCCAGTATCACCGTCGCCAATGACCACAACATGTTTGTCTGTTGCCAGGATACGGTCCTGGTCGATCGTAATTCCGCTTACTTCTTTATTCTGTTGGGTCAAAAAGTCCATGGCAAAATGGATACCTTTGGCATCATGTCCCGGTAATTGCATATGCCAGGGTACAGTTGATCCTGTTGCCAATACAATAGCGTCGTAAGCTTTTAATTCGTAAACACTTATATCTTTGCCCACTTCAGTATTCACCTTGAATTCGATTCCAGATTCTTTCATGAGGTTGATACGACGATCAATCACTGATTTTTCTAGTTTAAAATCGGGAATACCATAGCGTAGTAATCCTCCAACTTGGTCATCGCGTTCGAATACAACAACATCATGACCTGCTTTATTGAGCTGTGCAGCTGCAGCCAGTCCTGCTGGGCCGGAACCGACGACAGCGATGCGCTTGCCTGTTTTTAAATAGCTTTTGTAAGCTTTGACATAGCCCTTTTTGAAAGCAATTTCGATGATGTGTTTTTCGATCTCTTCAATAGTGATCGGAGTACTATGAATACCCAGTACACAAGCCGACTCACAGGGTGCCGGACATATTCTGCCTGTAAATTCTGGGAAGTTATTGGTGGAAGATAAAATCTGATAGGCCTCTTCCCATTTTCCATCGTATACAGCATCATTAAATTCAGGGATAACATTGCCCAATGGACAGCCCGAATGGCAGAATGGAATACCGCAGTCCATACAGCGCGCGGCCTGCTTATTAAGTTCATTCTCAGAATAACCTTTGTTAAATTCCTTGAAGTGCTGTACGCGTGCTTCGACAGCTTCTTTTGTTGGAAGCACGCGCTCAAATTCTTTAAAACCTGTAATTTTTCCCATGATTTGTGCTTCCTATATTATGCTTCAACTAATTTTTGACGAATGACATTTTTGTATTCTCTTGGGAATACCTTAATGAATTTATTTTTTTCTCTTGACCAGTTTTGTAAAATAAAATCTGCTCTGCGACTATTGGTAAGCAAGATATGACGTTTTAACAAAGCAATAATTGCGGTTTCGTCTTCACTTTCCAATGGATCTAAGTCAACCATTTCTTGATTACAATTATCGCGGAAATCTTCGTTAATGTCGTAGATCCATGCGATACCGCCACTCATTCCGGCAGCGAAATTACGGCCTGTTGCACCCAAAATCAGCGCTCGGCCTCCGGTCATGTATTCACAACCGTGGTCTCCAACTCCTTCAACCACGGCGGTAGCTCCTGAGTTACGTACGGCGAAACGTTCACCTGCCTGCCCATTGACGAATAGATGACCCGAGGTTGCACCAAATAGTGCTACGTTGCCAATAATGATATTATCTTCTGGTACAAGCGCACTTTCTGCTACTGGATAGATTGCTAACTGAGCTCCTGATAATCCTTTTCCAACATAATCGTTGGCTTCACCTTGTAACTCAAAGGAAAGGCCTTTGGTAGAAAATGCGCCGAAGCTCTGTCCCGCAGAACCTTCAAATTTGAAGTTGATGGTGTTGTCAGGTAGGCCTTCGGAACCGTAGAGTTTGGAGATTTCGTTGGACAGCATTGTTCCTATGGTACGGTCTGTATTTTTTACTTTAAAGGTGCCAAATACAGGCGTTTTGGTATCTAGCGCTAATTTAGACTGTTTCAATAAGCCCCAATCTAAAATCATGGCCATACCGTGATCTTGCTCTTCGGTATTGTATAGTGATTGTCCAGGTTCGTTGCGCTCTACGTGCAATATATCGGTAAAGTCAATTTTCTTGGCTTTCCAATGATCTATATTCTCACGTTTTTTTAGGAACTGAGCTCGTCCAACCATTTCGTTGATGGTGCGGAATCCGAGATAAGCCATTGTTTCGCGCACTTCTTCTGCCAAGAAAGTGAATAAATTGACAATATCTTCTGGTTTTCCAGAGAACAGTTTCCGTAATTCGGGGTCTTGGGTTGCTACCCCCACGGGACAGGTGTTCAAGTGGCATTTGCGCATCATGATACAGCCGCCGGCCACTAGGGCAGCAGTGGACACACCCCACTCTTCGGCTCCTAATAGTGTTGCAATGATGATGTCACGACCTGTTTTTACCTGACCATCAGCTTGAAGCACTACGCGGCTGCGCAATTTGTTTTTCACCAGTGTCTGATGGGCTTCTGCAAGCCCCAATTCCCAAGGTAGTCCCGCGTGTTTGATTGAGCTGATTGGGGATGCACCTGTTCCGCCGTCAAAACCTGCAATGAGGATGACATCGGCGTGCGCTTTCGCAACTCCGGCAGCAATCGTGCCGACGCCTGCTTTAGATACTAATTTTACGTTGATTCTCGCTTGGCGGTTGGCATTCTTTAAGTCAAAGATGAGCTGTGCTAAATCTTCGATAGAGTAAATGTCATGATGCGGCGGAGGGGAGATTAGTCCTACACCGGGTGTTGAATGCCGGGTTTTTGCGATCCAGGCATCAACTTTAGGTCCTGGTAATTGTCCCCCTTCACCTGGTTTGGCTCCTTGCGCCATCTTAATCTGTAACTCATCCGCTTGCGTCAGGTAATTGGACGTGACACCAAAACGTGCCGAAGCGACTTGTTTGATTGCTGAACGCATGGAGTCTCCATTTGGAAGGGGTTTATAACGCAATTCATCCTCTCCACCTTCACCGGTATTGGATTTTGCTCCGATACGGTTCATGGCTATGGCGAGTGTACTGTGTGCTTCGTGCGAGATTGAACCAAAAGACATGGCACCTGTAGCGAAACGTTTAAGGATCTCACTGGCAGGTTCTACTTGTTCTAGTGGAATGGAATTGCGATGTTTTGCAAAGTCCAGTAATCCACGAAGGGTAAACATATGTTCTTTTTGCTCGTTGATTTTCTGCGCGTATTTTTTATAGGTCGCGTAGTCTCCAGTGCGACAGGCCTGTTGTAAGAGGTGGATTGTGTCTGGATTCCAAAGGTGTCCTTCACCTCGGCGTTTCCATTGGTAAATACCACCTTCTGGCAATAGATTTTGTGGGGTACGGCTTTTTTCGAATCCGCGCCAGTGTTTTGAGAGTGCTTCTTTAGCAAGATCATCTAAGGTCATGCCACCAATGCGTGAAACAGCTCCACAAAAGAATTTATCGACGACAGATTTGTCGATACCGAGCACTTCGAAGATCTGCGCTCCGTGATAGGATTGTAATGTTGAGATTCCCATTTTAGAGAAAATTTTCAACAATCCATTGTTGACGGCTTTCACGTAGTTTTTGGATAATTCTGGCCATGTCAGTTCGGTATCCAATGTATTTTGTTCTTTCATGGTACGGATACTGGCTAATGCCATATAGGGATTGATAGCTGTAGCACCGAATGCCAATAAGCAAGCGAAGTGATGCACTTCCCAAGCATCGCCCGCTTCAACCACTAACCCTACTGCACCGCGATTTCCGGTTTTGATCAAATGGTGGTGCACCGCCGATACAGCGAGTAAGGAAGGGATCGCAGCGTGTTTGGAGTCGATTGCGCGATCCGAAAGGATTAAGACTTCAAAACCATCACGCACAGCATCATCAGCATAGCGACACAGGCGCTCTAGACCTGCTTCTAACGCCCCAGGCTTGCCATCTGAGCGGAAGTAGGATTGAATGGTTTTTGCTTGGAATAACCCTGTATCGATGGAACGCAATTTTTCCAGTTCTTTGGAGGTTAAGATCGGATGTGGTAAAGTTACACAGTGACAGAATTTTTTGTCTTCGATCAGAATATTGCCGGCGTTACCGATGAATGTTGCTAAACTCATGACCAAGCGTTCACGAATCGGATCGATTGGTGGGTTGGTTACTTGGGCAAAAAATTGCTTAAAATAACTTGAAATATGCTGTGGTTGGTCGGAGAGTATCGCTAATGGGACATCTGAACCCATTGATCCGGTGGGTTCGTACCCTGTTAAAGCCATTGGGGTCAGGATCGTTTCTAGATCTTCCCGGGAGAAACCAAATGTCTTCTGATATTTGAATACGGAATCTTTGGAAAGGTAGGTGTAGGTAACTCGAGGTTCTTCGAGTTCTTCTAATTTGATTTTATAATTGTCTAACCATTCGCTGTAGGGTTGTTGATTGATCAATTGATCTTTTACTTCTTTATCGGTAAGGATACGGCCCTGTTCCATGTCGACAAGAAAAATCTTACCTGCTTGTTGCCTTCCTTTTTTGATGATGGTAGATTCGTCGATTGGAAGTGCCCCAGCTTCAGAAGCAACCACAACGCGGTCGTCAGAAGTGACGGCATAGCGCAACGGACGGAGGCCGTTACGGTCTAACGTAGCGCCAATGTGTTTACCATCGGTAAAACAAAGCGCTGCAGGACCATCCCAAGGTTCCATTAATGTGGCGTGATATTCGTAGAAAGCGCGTTTTAACGGATCCATTTGTGTGTTGCCATCCCAAGCTTCAGGAACTAACATTAACATGACATGGGTTAAACTACGGCCGCTATGTAAAAGCAATTCGGCAACATTATCGAGACATGCAGAGTCTGACTGACCACGGTCTACAACAGGGAGCAGGATTTCCATTTCCTCTTCTGTAAAGTAAGGCGATGATAATGCACGCATGCCTGCATAAAACCAATTGAGGTTACCTGTCAAGGTGTTGATCTCGCCATTGTGTGCCAACATACGGAAAGGCTGTGCGAGTGACCATGAAGGGAATGTATTGGTTGAAAAACGAGAGTGAACTAATCCGAAAGCAGATACTACACGAGGATCGCGTAAATCGAGATAATAGGTTCCGACTTGGTATGTTGTTAATTGACCTTTGTAAATAATTGTTTTGCAAGAAAGGGATGCAAAGTAAAGTGGGAGAGGGTATTCTTGTTGTTGTTTAACTTTTTGGATGATCAGGCGACGTAGTACAAAAAGCTTGCGTTCAAATTCTTCAGTGTTTGAAACGCCGTCCGGTCTGCTGACAAAAAATTGGACAATCTCGGGTTCCGCACTGAGCGCTGTTGGTCCAATACCTTCACGATTGACAGGTACTGGACGGTAACCAAGGAATTTCATACCCCTTTCTACTGCCGCTTCTTCAATTAAATCCCGACATATTTTGTTCATGTCTTCTTCTTTAGGAAGAAACACCATACCTGTGCCATAATAACCTGGTTCCTCCAATTGTATACCCAAGCTGATACATTCTTCCCATAAAAATTCATGGGGAAGTTGGATCATGATACCTGCTCCGTCACCACTTTCTGGATCACAACCGCAAGCACCCCGGTGCTCCATATTTTCCAGCATGGTCAATGCATCTTTTACTTGTGCGTGTGATTTATTCCCTTTGATATGGGCAACAAAGCCTACCCCACAGGCGTCATGCTCAAAATTAGGGTCGTAAAGGCCCTCCGTTTTCGGTCTTTGTTCGATCATCTTTCCTTTTCAAATAATTATAATTGCTAATATAGGAATAAAAAACTTAAATATTATAAAAATTATAATGAAAATGTGTTTAATTTAATTTTATTACTTCTTTTAGTGTATTTTATTGCTGATATTGTATTTAATGATTGCGACTGTTGATAGCTGTTTACGCGTACCTGAAATATGCATCATTTGGCAATATTTTTATATTGTATATGGGAAATGCATCTCAAGATTGCGATAATATATATAAATTAGGCAAAGTATTGCATATCCTTTATACGGTATCGCTATGGCTTAACTAAAGAGAATAAGATGAAAATAACTGAAATTGAAATTTATCGATTAAGTATACCAATGGAACCTTTTGTGATTGCGACTGGTACGATGGATTATGCTCAAAATACGTTTATACGTATTCATACTGACGCCAACTTCTATGGTGTGGGTGAATGTTCAGCGTTTCCGATGATCGTAGGAGAAACACAAGATACCTGTTTAGTGCTGGCAAGAGATTTTGCAAAGATCTGGAAGGGGCGCGATCCTTTGGCTATAGAAGAACGATTGGCTGAATTGGACTTATATATTGCGGGCAACAAAACGATTAAATCAGCTTTTGATACGGCCTTGCATGATTTAGCGGCCAAACATGCTGGCCTGCCGCTTTATCAGTTTCTAAAGGGAACGAAGCGGGAGATTACGACAGATATCACCTTAGGGATTGCTTCTCCGGAAGAAATGGCACTGAAAGCAAAGCGTTTACAGGACGAAGGTGCGGTCATGTTGAAAGTTAAACTGGGGAAGGATCCGAAAATAGACATTGCGCGTATTCGAGAAATACGTAAGGCTGTTGGATTCGAGATGCCTATTCGCGTTGATGCAAATCAAGGTTGGTCTTATGCGGGTGCAATGGAAGCATTGCGGGGATTAGAGCCTTTTAAGATACAATTTTGTGAACAGCCTATGCGTACATGGAACGATGAGTATTTGCCTCAGTTGCGCGCAGAAACAATTGTTCCTGTGATGGCGGATGAATCGGTTTATTCTCACCATGACGCGGAGCGCCTCTGTAAAGCCGGTGCTTGCGATTATATCAATATTAAATTTTCAAAATCAGGTGGTATTCAAGAAGCATTAAAAATTAATCATATTGCTGCTGAATACGGCATTACTTGTATGATCGGAGGGATGCTGGAATCTCGCTTGGCTCTGGCTGCTAAAGTACATTTTGCTTATGCTGCACCGAATGTCAAGTTTTTTGATCTCGACACTTGTATGGTTGGTCATTTGGAAGATCCTGTTATCGGTGGTATTCAATATGACGGATACAAAATACATGTCTCAGACCAAATTGGAATCGGGGCAGATATAGACCAAGCGTTTCTAGATCAATGCGACAAATGGATCATTTAAATTGGAGAAAAAATTATGAATAGTATGAATTGGGGAATAGGGATGCAAGAGATTATTGTTCTGATTATTATCGTTATCTTTTTGGTAGCGGCCTATTTGTTTTTCTCTAAGTTGTTGAAAAAGTAGGTTTAGTTGGCGTTTTAAAAAAAATGTGGTCTATACTCGTTTTGAATCTCGATTGGAACGAAAATAGATTATATTCAGTACCTTTGCGGTACTTATTATTTTATAAAAGTTAGAAAATATCATGAGTACTCAAAAAGGACCTATTTCTCAATTTATTGAGCATAATTACCGTCACTTTAACGCTGCAGCATTAGTAGATGCTGCGAAAGGTTACGAGGAACATCTGTTGGATGGTGGAAAAATGTTGATCTCTTTAGGAGGTGCAATGTCTACCGCTGAATTGGGTGTTTCTTTAGCAGAAATGATCCGTCAAGATAAAGTACACTTTATTTCTTGTACTGGTGCTAATTTGGAAGAGGATGTGATGAACCTTGTGGCGCATTCGCATTACAAAAGAATCCCTAATTATAGAGATTTGACAGCTGAACAAGAAAGAGAGCTATTGGATAATCACTATAATCGTGTGACAGACACTTGTATTCCTGAAGAGGAAGCTTTCCGTCGTTTGCAGAAGCATCTTGAAGATGTTTGGCATGATGCTGAAGCAAAAGGCGAGCGTTACTTGCCACATGAATTTCTTTATCAAGTCGTGAACTCAGGTGTATTGGAACAGTATTATGAGATTGATCCAAAGGATTCTTGGATTGTTGCTGCCGCTGAGAAAAATTTGCCGATTGTATGTCCGGGATGGGAAGATTCAACGACAGGTAATATCTTTGCATCCAATGTGATCAAAGGTAAATTGAAAGCCAGTACAGTGAAGTCAGGTATCGAGTATATGATTTATTTAACAGAATGGTACCGCAATAACTCTGCGGGTAAAGGTGTTGGATTTTTCCAAATTGCTGGTGGTATTTCTGGTGACTTCCCAATCTGTGTAGTTCCGATGATGTATCAAGATCTGGAATGGGAAGAAGTTCCTTTTTGGGCTTATTTCTGTCAGATTTCTGACTCAACAACGTCTTACGGTTCTTACTCAGGCGCTGTTCCGAACGAGAAAATTACTTGGGGTAAATTGGATATCGACACGCCTAAATTTATCGTTGAATCTGATGCGACGATCGTAGCGCCATTAATCTTTTCCTATATCTTAGGTCATTAATCTTTTCGATATACAGAAAGGAGCGATTTATCGCTCCTTTTTCTTTTCCCTTTTCTTGTTTATCTTTACTTTCTTATATATCTTTTCTTGATGAGCAATCTTACAACAGATAATCCGGTAGCGCTTCAGGTGTTAATGGATGAAACAATCTTTGCAAATGGTTTTGATTTTCAAAAGGATGTGTCTATTCATCCTATTCCTGAGGGGAATAGTACTCCTATATTATCTGCTGAGCTCAACTCTTCAGCGGCGAGGGACACCTCGTATCTGGCAGTAGGATTAGATGCCGAGGAAGCAGTTAAGGGTATGGGGTCTGATAGTGGGCGGCAGGATGTGGTTAACGATCTTGAAGTGTTGGGGGGTGAGTTTATCTATCAGGGAAGTAAAGAACAAGGTATACTCTTTATTTTACGTTATGAGCATTATCCTTACTTCTCGCCAGCAGCCCTCGATGCCTTTGAGAAGACAATTGGTGCCTTGAAACTGACCAAAGAGACCGTTGCGGTACTCAATTTGGCCAATTCACATAATCCGAATGATTTTAAGCGCATTATGCAGTTTTTTCAGCCCACTAAGATTATATTGTTGGGTGTGGAGCCGGCATCCTTAAAATTGCCTTTTATTGCCCATAATTCTTATATGAAGGGTCGTATTGCTACAGTTTTCAATACATTCAGCTTTGAGGAGATGTTTGCCGATGTGAATAAAAAGAAACTATTCTGGAACGAATTTAAGACCTTTATTGGCTCTTAACTTTTCTTAAATACCTCATGCTGATACTGGGGTATACTAGATTTAGTGGGATTGGTAAAAATCTTTTTTGGATTTTAATATTGGATAGAATACCATCTTTTTTAGGATAGACCTGATGTAGACTAATCCATTTACACCATTTTTTCATTGTATCAATCGGATATGTGTATTTTATGGCTAAAAAGCGTATAAACTGCCTATTCCTTATCAATAGATTGGGTGGAGTGGTCTTTTCTTAAATATAGGTGTGGGAATGTTAATGTGGATAAGATTGCATATTTTTGATGGGATATCAAAATAAATAGAAAATGCTAGAACTTGTGTTTGCCACCAATAATACCCATAAATTGGAAGAAGTCCAAGCAATTGTGGGAAATGCTTTTGTCATTAAGAGTTTAAACGATATTGACTGTCAGGATGATATTCCAGAAACAGGCGTAACATTTCAGGAAAATGCACAACAGAAAACAGATTATTTAGTGAATAAATATGGTCTTTACTGCTTTGGTGATGATTCTGGATTGGAGATAGATGCATTAAACGGTGAACCGGGAGTTTATTCAGCCCGCTATTCTGGGTCAAGGGATATGGAAAAGAACATCGATCTTGTCTTGGAGAAATTGGGTAATAACCCTAACCGCTCGGCGAGATTCAAAACGGTTATTTCCTTATATTTGAATGAGCAGCAGCACTTTTTTGAGGGAAGTATTGAAGGTAAAATTAGTGCGGACCGTAGAGGTGTTGATGGTTTTGGTTATGATCCTATCTTTATCCCTAATGGCTATGACAAAACTTTTGCGGAGATGACTGCCGAGGAGAAAAACAGCATAAGCCATCGTGCGATTGCTGTGGGTAAACTTGCTGCTTATTTAAAAACGAAGTAAGTTATAATAACGATCTCGTTTGAATTAATTATAAATAGAAATTTTTATTGATTTAATTTAATGAATGAGCGCATCTAAGAGGAGCAGCAGATAGTCTTGAATCAAAAAAGCAGCGCAAAACAATTTGTTTTGCGCTGCTTTTTTGTGCGACCTGGTAGTGGCGGTTATTTAGCTTTTACCTTTGTCTGTGTACTATCTTGCGCCGGTGTCATCGCCGGTTTATTAGTTGTTGAGCCGGACTTTGCAGTTGCTTTGTCGGCTGCAGTTTTTACATTTGGTTGCGCTCCGTTCGTTTTGTCTGTCGTTTCAACCGGTTTGACTGTTGACTTTGCAGTGTTCGTTTTATTATTTTCGGATGTAGGATTTAAATCTTTCCCTTTCTCGCCACTCTCGTTCGAATCTGCTTTTTTTGCAGTATCCTTTTGATTGGTAGTAGTTTTATCCCCTTTTTTTATAGACTTCATTGTCCCTGATTCCTCACCTTCCGGTGCAGTAGGAACCGTAAATGAAGCTTTTGAAAGATCTCTTTTTCGATTTAATAAATCGTCTTTTGACTTAGGCCGGTCTTCAGGTCGCCAAGTGAAATTCGGAAGGAATTCCTTATCGGCAGTGACTTCAGCAATAGGATAGACCTTGCCGTCTACTTTACGGATGGACACATATTCCTTCAACTTATTGTCTTCCATCAAGATCTTGAAACGACTGCTGCGGTCATGGACAAGCTCTGTGGTTACATTGGTCTTCTCATCAATATTGTAGAATATGTTTTCCGCATTACCATCAACGAAAAGGCGTTCCATGCGGTTATTGGTGAAAAAACTTGTGATTTTTCGGCCTTTTATCTGATTAAATTTGAGAGAGTCACTCGTTGCATTAACCATAAAAGCATTCCCTACGAGTAGTGAATTGTCTAATTTCTGATTCTTTACTTGTAGGAAGATGGTATCTCCTGAGATTTGTGAGTTTTCGGCCCACATCATTGGTTTCCCCATAAGTCTGAACATAGAATCTTGCATACCATAATACATGGAATCGGCTACAGCCTGCAAATCAGATTTAAACAGTCGCGCATTATAGTAGGCTTTGATAATCCTCGTTTTTGCTGTGTCCTGCGCAAGGGAATCGCTTTTTCCTTCTTGTGCATTTTTTAGTGCAGCTCCCATGAGTTTATCGGATTCTCCACCCTTTGGGATAATCGCTTTTTTGCGTAATACACTATCAGCCTTTAGGTTTTTTTCAATTTCTATTTTGTTCTGATCACCAACGATAATTGGTGCTTTTTTCGGAACAACCGGCTTTTTATTCGTCAGCTTATCGCGTACTTTGTTTGTGTTTTTTTCTACTACGGGTTTCCTGTTGTCTTTTTTATGCAGACTATCGAGGTCTTTTTGAAGACTATCTGCAACGGTTTGTAAAGCATCGATAGAGTCAATCTGTGCTGATGTTGAATCTGTTTCGCCATAATCGACCTCATTATCGTCTTCAATAGCTCCACCTTCACGATCCAATTTGAAATCTTTAGCTACATAGTCTTTGCGGAATATCATTTGCGAGAACAGTGTATCGGCCGTCATAAAAACTGAATCTACTTGTGCGTTAGACTGTAACTGTTCTTTTTTGCCGCTGTTTGTGTTTTTACCCGAACGATCCTTTTCTTCGACAATTCCTTCTGATGCGGTCTTATTTGATTTGAGGTTATCTTTCTGTCGATCTTTCTCAATTTCCTTTAACTCTTTAGTTTCTTTTTTGAGCTCTTGCCCTGGTTTTTGTGGAGCAGGAGACAAAGAAGATACAGAATCTTTTTGTGTTGAATCTTTTTTGACAATCGAAATGATCAACGGCTTATCTGTCATGGTGATGGATTCGTTCCTCCCATTGTATAAGCCAAATCCGCCGTAGGCGTAAAATTTGTCTAATGTGTCAACAAAGACCACGTTTTTTACGGCTTTACCTATTCCCACCTGCCTATCGTAGAATAGACTATCTCCCTTGAGAAACTTTGTTCCTTCGGTGTAGAGATTATTTTTAGAAAAATAGGCTTGGCCTGTTGCCATGTGATATCGGCCTTTTTCAGTATATAAGTTTTCCCCCTTATTCCCTTTGATATTAGTAGGGCCATAGAATTCGGTAATACGTGTATTGCCATTGTATTTCATGGAGTCCGTGTAGACTTTTACATTGGTTGATCGAACCACAACTTTTTGGTTGAAATAGGACTCGCCTGTATTTTCGAAGTAAGTAGCCCGCTGGCTGGTAATCGTATCACTTCCTGAAAGAATACGCCCACCACTGTAATAATTACCGATTTTACTCCGCATATTATAGACAAGGTGGTCGGTCGTCAGTATGGAGCCATTGGTACTGACCATGCGCACTGCTCCCGTAAGTGTAGCAAGTTGCATGGCAGCTTCATAGTGTAATTTATTGGAAAATATTTGGGTACCGTCGGGTTGAGTGATGATAACATTCCCAAAGGCTTCAAAAAATTGTCGGCCAATGTTGTCTTTATGCAAATAGCCACTATCTGAGGATAGCGTTGAGCCTACATGTTCATAGACTGGACGGTAAAACAGGATATTGCCATCTTTTCCAGTAATAATATGGGATGATGAAAGAAGCTTTAGCTCATCCTGTTTCTGTGCTTGTACCGACAAGCCAGTTAAAATAAATACAATAAGTGTATAAATGTATTGTTTCACATGGGCAAAAATATGGATTTTAATTGCTACTTTACTGGATTTCACAAATTTTAAGACTTGAATTTATCTTTGACATAAAATATACCTTAACTTTGTTCTATGAATGTGCTGGAAAGACTAAAGGGCTATATTGAAAAGGAGCATTTATTAATGCCCCATCATAAGGTATTGCTTACAGTGAGTGGAGGAAAGGATTCAATGCTCATGGCACATCTATTTGTAAAAGCGGGTTATACCCTTGCTATTGCACATTGTAATTTTAAATTGAGGGGGACGGATTCTGATGAAGACGAAGCATTGGTTAGAAAGTTCGCAATGGAAAATAATGTTCCGATATTTGTGCGGCATTTTGATACAAAAGCCTATGCGAAGGAGCGACAGATTTCGATTCAAATGGCTGCCCGTGAACTTCGTTACGCCTGGTTTGAGAAATTGCGACATGAAATGGGGTTCGATCGAATTGCAGTGGCTCATCATCTGAATGATCATATCGAAACGGTACTATTAAACCTCTGTCGCGGAACTGGTCTTCAGGGACTTCAAGGTATTCTCCCTCTCCGGGAGCGCATCATTCGACCCTTACTTTTTCTAAAGGCCAGCGACATTGAACATTTTGTTAATATGTACGGTATTGCCTATCGGGATGATCAATCCAATTTTTCAACAAAATATGCCCGAAATAAAATACGGATTGATATCATTCCGCATTTTCAAAAGCTTCAGCCAGATTTCGAAATGGTCTTCGAGCAGAATATTAATCATTTTAAAGAGTCTTATCAGCTGCTGCAGCAATTTGTAGAGCCTATTCGGAGAAAGCTCTTTTATCCTACTGGCGAAGGGTGGGAGGTTCGGAAAGAAGATTTAGAACCTTATCTTGATAATCTTCCACTGCTCTATGAGCTATTTTCGCCCTTTAATTTCTCAAAGGCGATATTAAGTGATCTCCAACAGGCGTGGGTAAGAGAGTCGGGGCGTATTTTTCAATCTGATTGCTACGATATGCTCTTGGACAGAAATGAACTTTTTATTCGAGAGAAGGAATTTATTTCTGCTGATGAGGTTTTGATTACCTCTGAAACTTCGACCGTGGAGTGGAAGCAGTATTGTTTTCATGCTGAGGTTTCTACAGATGTAACTATTATCAACGCGACAGAGGTTGCGAAACTGGATTATGACCTATTGGTCTTTCCTCTCACGATTCGATCGTGGAAAGTTGGCGATAGCTTTTATCCTTTAGGTATGGAAGGGCGTAAGAAGCTGAGCGATTTTTTTATCAATAAAAAGATCAGTTTATTTGAAAAAGAAAATATTCCGATAGTGGTGAATGGAAACGGAGATATTCTTTGGGTAGCAAATTATCGGATAGACAATTGTTATAAAATTACCTCCAATACAAAAAAAGTCCTTACTTTAGTTTGCAGAACGGATTAGCGAAAAATGCTGACGCTGATTATGACAAAAAACTCTGTTTTTGGAGAGAGTACAATGTGTTTCTATGATCTAATACAGTATCGTGTGGATGGTGAATCCATAGAAGCAAAGCGATGCTATTGATAAGTTTAAATATACGAAAACAATGGTATTGAGTCTCCCAATTGACAGCTAAATCTTAAATAAATGAAAGAAGGTGTACTCTATTCGGAAAATCAATATTTAGGTCGTGACCGTGTTTGGATAAGCGTGCGTTTGGTGCTTGTACTTTTTTGCTTTACTGCATTTTATCTAAATTTGGATCATTTGATTTCCAGTCAATTGTTTTTTATTGTCGGGGTAGGTATTATCATCACATCTATCGTAATGATGTATATGGTGTTATTCCGTACGGAGGTCTTTCAAGATCATATTCTTATTAGCGGGCTTTGGTCTACCCGAGTGGTCAAAATAGATCTTGCTTCTATCACAAAGATAGAAAAGGCACCATATAGCACTTTCTTTTTCAATAATCCAGTTTACAATCTTCATACAAAAGGTCGAATTAAATTTTTTGCTGGTGGCAAAAATGCTGTTTTTCTGACAGATAAAAATGGCCTTACTTATGTTTTGGGCACGCAGCGTCAAGAAGAACTTTACCGGATTATTATGGAAACGAAAGAGAAATTAGGAAAGTCTTAAAATGTGTTAATAAATTCTTATCTGACATTTTAAAGACATCAATTTTCCGAGTTATTGGTTAAATTTGATAAAATAACAACGAATTAACTATGGCATTTTTAAAATTTATACTTATTGCATTCGCTGTTTACTTTGTAGTAAGATTCTTATTTAAATTATTTTTACCTTTTGCGATGCGCAAAGCAGCTGAAAAGTTAATGAAAAAAGCGCAGCAACAGGGGGGAGCATATAATAGCCAAGGGCAAGGCGGAACCTTTTATTATGAATTTAACGGCCAACGACAAGAGCAAGCTAAAAGATCGCAGCCAGAAGGTAAGGTGCATGTAGATTACATCCCGCCAAAAGAAGGTGTCGAACGTAAGGGGACGGAAACAGCTGGTGAGTTTGTCGATTTTGAGGAAATTAAATAATTTTTAGCAATCCAAATAGCGTATCTTTGTGCCATGTGGCTCAAGCAACTTTCTGTTCTAAATTTCAAAAATTATTCGGAATCATCTTTGGAATTTCTTCCTGAGGTAAATGCATTTACAGGTGATAATGGGGTTGGAAAAACTAATCTTTTAGATGCGATTCATTATTTATCCCTTTGTAAAAGTTATTTTAATCCGATCGATTCACAGCACATCAAATCGGGCAACGACTGGTTTATGGTACAGGGAGAATTTGATAAGGAATCATCCAGTGATTTTATATCTTGTAGCTTAAAAAAAAATCAAAAAAAGCAGTTTAAAAAAAACAAGAAAGATTATCCTAGATTGGCTGATCATATCGGTTTGTTTCCTTTGGTCATGATTTCGCCAAACGATAGCATCATCGTCACAGACGGAAGCGAGGAACGAAGGAAGTTTGTGGATAATGTTATCTCACAAACTGATAATAAATATTTGGATACGTTAATTGTCTATAATAAGCTCCTGGCGCAGCGAAATAGCCTTCTCAAACAAGCGCGTCAAACGAGTGTACTTGATCTTGGACTAATTGAAATTCTCAATTTTCAACTTGAGGAAGTAGGAAATATTATTTTCCAAAAGAGAAGTTGTTTCATGGAAGAATTTCAGCCCGAATTTGACCGACATTATCAGTTTCTCACTGACGACGCGGAGTCGGTACAATTACACTATGAATCACCTTTAATGACTGATTCTTTTTTACATATCTTAGAAAAGAACTTGGAGCGTGACCGTGTGTTAGAGCGTACCACCCAGGGCATACATAAGGATGATCTGATATTTACAATTCACGGTGGAATGCCTTTGAAAAAATTTGGTTCTCAAGGGCAACAGAAATCTTTTCTAATTGCGCTAAAACTTGCTCAATATTCTTATTTGCAACATAAAAAGGGTTTTAAACCTCTGCTTCTTTTGGATGATATTTTCGATAAACTAGATGATCGTAGAACACACAAATTGATGCAAATGGTTTCTGAAGATGATTTTGGACAGATTTTCCTAACCGATACAGATTCAAAAAGAATTGAGCGAATATTTGAGGAAATCAACCGTCCTGTTCGTATATTTGATATTGTAGGAGGACAAGTCAATGTATAAGAAGCAAGCTAAGAAAAGCCTGGAATTTATTCGGTCAAGCGATGATATAACGATAAAGGAGGGAGTTGAACGTCTTCTTGAGGCTTATAAACTGCGCAGGAAATTTGACGAAACATCGATAGCTTCCGTTTGGCCTCAATTGATCGGTAAAGCTATCGCTAATCGCACACAGCAGCTATATGTTCGTGATAAAAAACTGTTCGTACGTGTAGAGTCCGCTGTTATTAAGAATGAATTGGCGCTTATGCGAAGACAAATTCTAGGAAGGGTAAATGAATATGTAGGTCACGTGATTATTGAAGAAGTCGTGATTTTATAAAACCTCCCTTCATGTTAGATCAACTCTTTCAAGATTTTTTTCCTATTTCTGAGGCTAGTGCCTTAAAACTTTTCTCAAACTTCGAGCGTATTGAATTAAAACGAGGCGAATATCTTATCAAGGCAGGGGATTATTCTTCCAATCTGTTTGTGATAGAATCCGGATTGATCCGTCAGTATGCTTGGTCAAAAAAAGGAGAGTTTACACAATGGATAGGTACAAGAAATCATTTTGTGACAGATCTTGCTTCTTTCATCTTTGACAGGGCTTCCATATGGAATTTCCAATGTATTAGCGATTGTACGGTATACCGTTTGTCAAAGTCCGATTACCAGCGAATGGAATCCGAAATTGTGGAATGGAATAAATTTGAGAAGGCTTTTTTAGCAAAATGCTTTTGTACCATGGAGCAGCGAATCTCGGATTTTATTTGTCTAACAGCGGAAGAAAGATATGTCCAATACTTTGAACAGCATAAATCATTATTCAATCAAGTTCCTCTTCAATATATCGCCTCCGTGTTGGGTATGAGCCCAGAAACCTTGAGTCGTATTCGAACGAAAATAAGTTCTTGATAAAAGTCAAGAGCGAACTGCCTGTCTTTTTCTAGTTTTGTCCTGTAGCTGTTTACGAACAGCTTGCTTAATGAAACACGTAAGCAAAATTTTGTGTATTTATACGGCTCATAATAAGCTTGGAATAGTTTGTTTGCAGCTGTAATAATTGATATTAAGACGAAACTCGAATAGCATCACATACGCTTTATCGTTATTTGAAGACAGGTGAAGAAGCTTGAGCTATTTTGTCGTTTCAGCGATAAAAAGAACAAAATGAAAAAGATTGAAACGAGTATTCTCATTGAAGCAACAATAGAAGAGGTTTGGCAGGTATTAAGTGAATTTAAGGCTTATTCGCAGTGGAGCCCAACAATCAAACAGTTTGAAAAGCAACCGGTAGTCGGAAAACGCTGCAAAGTGCTTTTACAACAACCAAACGGATTCAAGATCAAAATGAATCCAAAATTCCTGTCTATTGAACAGCATAGCGAACTGCGCTGGAAAGGAGATTTATTCTTTCCAGGTATTTTTGATGGCGAGCATTATTTTAGGTTAGAACAAGTGGGAGCTTCACAAGTTAGATTTGTCCAAGGCGAATTATTTTCTGGATTGTTGGTTCCTTTTCTGGGAAAACTACTGACAGAAACGAAGCGCGGATTTGAACTTTTCAACATAGCGATAAAAAGGCGGGTGGAGTATCGATCTTAACTTTCCACAGAGATCTGTTAATATAGTTTATTTATAAACACGATATTTAACGAATTTGTCGATGAATGTTATCTTATGCACATTTTTATGTGTATAACCCCCTAGTTTTACACATTTTGTTACTTTTTTTAATTCTTTCGGGTTGTGTTATTAACAATTGTGTGTTGATAAATGACTAGTTATGCACATTTTATGTTAATGCCTCTATGTTGATAAGCTGCTTATTAACATTTCTTATGTTAATAAGTAGCTTGTTTTGTTGATAAGTATGTTGATGGGAGCATTTTTTGCACAAATTACCAACAATGCTGCTGTCGGGGATTTTGCAAATAGGTTAGTAAGGGGAGTTTTTATTGCAGGTTGATTTTTATAGGAATTGCTCTAAATCACCTTTTCCTTCACGAATCACATCAAAAGTCCCTTCGGTAACATCGATCACGGTAGATGCGACATTATCGCCATAGCCGCCATCTATAACCGCATCAACTAGATCTTCATATTTCTCGTGAATTAATTCAGGATCAGTAGAATATTCAATAATTTCATCTTCATCGTGAATGGAGGCTGTCACAATAGGGTTGCCTAATTGTTTGACAATTTCGCGAACAATATTATTGTCTGGAACACGGATACCCACAGTCTTCTTTTTGGAACTTAGGAGCTTAGGTACTTTAGTTGTTGCATTAAAAATAAAAGTAAAAGGTCCGGGTAAGGCTTTTTTTAATACACGGAAAACGGAGGTATCGAAGGATTTTGTGTATTGCGAAATATCTGTTAAATCATAGCATATAAATGATAGATTTGCTTTTTCAGGCTTTAGTCCTCTTATTTCACATACTCGTTCTATGGCTTTTTGTTGCGTGATATCACAGCCAATACCATATACGGTATCGGTAGGGTAGATGATTACACCACCACGTCGAAGAATATCAACCGCCTGTTCTATTGCCTTGGGGTTGGGATTGTCGTTATATATCTTAATTAGCATTTTCTATTTTTGTTAAGTACCCGAATTAGGTTAAATCTTAGTCCCTGTTGTAGGATGTCGATAGAGCGATGGTTATTAGCTGCATTCAGATACGCTATATCTAAAAGAACAACAGCCAAAATATTTTGTTTTGGCTGTTGTTCTTTATATTAAAATTCTGCGTTTTTCGGCGTACGTGGGAATGGAATGACGTCGCGGATATTGGTCATTCCTGTCGTGAATAAAACGAGGCGTTCAAAACCTACGCCAAATCCAGAATGCGGTACCGATCCAAAACGGCGTGTATCCAAGAACCACTCCATTTCTTCTGCGGGAATACCGACTTCAGCCATACGATTAAGTAAACGATCAAGATTTTCTTCACGCTGCGAACCACCGACCATTTCACCAATACCTGGGAAAAGAATATCCATGGCACGGACGGTGTTTCTTCCTTGCGCATCCGGCTCATTTTGCTTCATATAGAAGGACTTGATTTCGCGTGGATAGTCTGTTAAGATAACAGGTTTCTTGAAGTGTTTTTCAACCAAATAGCGTTCGTGTTCCGATTGTAAATCAGCACCCCAATCATCAATTAAATATTTGAATTGTTTCTTCTGGTTTGGTTTGCTACGCTTTAATATTTCAACAGCATCTGTATACGTAACGCGTTCAAAATCGTTTGTTAATACGAAGTTTAATTTCTCAATAAGATTTAATTCTGAGCGTTCTGCAGCAGGCTTAGATTTCTCTTCCTCCAACAAACGATTGGTTAAGAACTCAATTTCTTCTGGGCAGGTTTCCAATGCATATTTAATCACATATTTCAGCAAAGCTTCGGCCAAGTCCATATTGTCCTCTAATTCATAGAAAGCCATTTCGGGTTCGATCATCCAAAATTCGGCTAAGTGACGTGTTGTATTGGAGTTTTCAGCTCTAAATGTCGGACCGAATGTATAGATGTTTCCAAATGCCATGGCACCAAGCTCACCTTCCAATTGGCCCGATACCGTAAGGTTCGTCGATTTTCCAAAGAAGTCTTCCTTGAAATCGATATCTCCATTTTCTTTGCGTGGAGGGTTTTTTAAATCCAGGGTTGTAACCTGAAACATTTCTCCAGCACCTTCCGCATCCGAACCTGTGATGATCGGTGTGTGCATGTAGACAAAATCGTTTTCCTGAAAAAACTTATGGACAGCAAATGCCAAAGCATTACGCACTTTAAATACAGCATTGAAAGTACCGGTACGGAAACGTAAATGCGCAATTTCACGTAAAAATTCTAAGCTATGCTTTTTGGGTTGTAATGGATATTTTTCGGGGTCAGAATCACCAATAATGCTTACCTCAGTAGCTTTAACCTCAACTTTTTGACCTTTACCCAGCGATGCTATCAACTGACCTTTTACGCGAACTGCTGCTCCAGTGGTGATACGTTTTAAGATATCCTCAGGTGTATTTTCAAAATCGACAACTGCTTGAATATTATTGATTGACGAACCGTCATTGATTGCTATAAACTGATTGTTACGGAAAGTTCTAACCCAACCTTTAACAACGACCTCTTTGCCAAATTCTGTGGCATTCAATAGTTCCTTTATTCTTGTGTGTTCCATCTTAATTTTTGGAGATTGACTTGTAAAAGATGCTTTGTTAAAAAAGCAATACAAAAATACGCTATTCTGTTGGTTTATTGGCTATAAATGTTGATTTAATTCAATTCACGACGGGGCATTCTAGGTCATGGGGCAAATATTTTATAGAAATCAAGACAGGTGGAAATTAGAAAATTAGAAAGTGAAATAGGTCTCATTTCTATAGGAAACATAACTTTGGCAAGCTGGTTTTCATAAGATGAGGTATAATAACAAAAAGCGCGAATTATTTTTAATTCGCGCTTTTTTGCTATGATGATTCAAGGAATTATCCTTTCAATACTTTCGTTACTAATTCAGCAGCTTCTTTCAATAAGATTGCAGAATAGACTTGTAAACCGGATTCATCAATTAATTTTTTCGCTTCTTCAGCATTAGTACCTTGAAGGCGAACAATAATAGGAACTGGAATGTTTCCAATTTCGCTATACGCATCAATTACACCTTGAGCAACACGGTCACAACGAACAATACCACCGAAGATATTAATTAAGATTGCTTTTACGTTAGGGTCTTTCAAAATGATATTGAAACCAGCTTTTACAGTTTCAGCATTTGCTGTACCACCTACATCTAAGAAGTTGGCAGGTTCACCGCCGGCTATTTTGATGATATCCATGGTAGCCATTGCCAAACCAGCGCCATTTACCATACAACCTACGTTACCATCTAATTTAACATAGTTTAGGTTTGATTCACCAGCTTCAACTTCTGTTGGGTCCTCCTCTGTTACGTCGCGCATAGCTGCGTAATCTGCATGGCGGTATAAAGCGTTCTCGTCAAGATTTACTTTAGCATCAACGGCTAAAATCTTGTCGTCAGAAGTTTTCAATACAGGATTGATCTCAAACATGGAAGAGTCTGTAGAATCGTATGCTTTGTAAAGGGCAGCAACAAATTTTACCATTTCTTTGTGGGCAGCACCAGAAAGACCAAGATTGAAAGCAATTTTACGTGCTTGGAATCCTTGTAAGCCTACTTTTGGATCGATTTCTTCTTTGAAAATCAAGTGCGGTGTTTTTTCTGCAACTTCTTCGATATCCATACCACCTTCTGTAGAGTACATAACGATGTTACGTCCTTTAGCACGGTCCAATAATACGGACATGTAGAATTCTTTTGTTTCGCTCTCGCCTGGATAGTAAACGTCTTGAGCTACCAAAACTTTGTTTACTTTTTTACCTTCAGGTCCAGTTTGAGGCGTTACTAATTGCATACCAATGATGTCAGTTGCTCTTTGTTTGACTTCATCTAAGTTCTTAGCTAACTTGACACCACCACCTTTACCACGGCCACCAGCGTGAATTTGAGCTTTGACAACAACCCAATCAGAGTTGTATTCTTCTTTCATTTTTTTGGCCGCTTCCACAGCTTGCTCTGGAGTATCTGCTACGATACCTTCCTGTACGCGCACACCAAAGCTCTTTAGTATTTGTTTTCCTTGATATTCGTGAATGTTCATTTGCAAAAATATTTGGCGTAAAAATATAATTTTTTGGGGGATAAGACAAGTGATAAATTGCTCTTTTATCTATTTTTTGACATTTAGACAAAATAAAATGGCTGGAATTGAGAAATAACAGCTTATTTATTCAAACGCGTTGTATCGTAAATTTATTTATCTTTGTCCTATGATGTTACATGCCAAAGGAATTCACAAAGCTTATGGGTCATTACCGATTTTGAAAGGTGTTGATATCGCTGTTGAAAAGGGCGAAATCGTTACTATTGTAGGTGCATCGGGGGCTGGAAAAAGTACGTTGCTGCACATCATCGGTACCTTAGATAAACCCGATCAAGGATCGGTTTTGATCAATGGTGTTGATGTCCAAAAATTGAGTGCTAAAAAGTTAAGTGCTTTTCGCAACGAACATATCGGTTTTGTATTTCAATTTCACCATTTGCTGCCTGAATTCACTGCTTTAGAAAATGTATGTATTCCTGCTTTTATTCATGGAAAGGGAAGATTTGAGGCGGAAGAAAAGGCGAAGAAATTGTTGGAGTTATTGGGGGTTTCTCATCGTATTGACCATAAGCCTGCTGAAATGTCTGGAGGTGAACAGCAACGTGTTTCTGTGGCTCGTGCGCTGATCAATGATCCTTCTATCATTTTGGCAGATGAACCTTCCGGTAATCTCGACTCTGAAAATGCAGCCGCTTTACATCAATTGTTTTTTGATCTTAGAGATAAATTTCAGCAGACATTTATTATCGTTACGCACAATGAAGAGCTTGCTCGAATTTCGGATCGAACGATTCATATGCGTGATGGTGTAGTCGTTTAACAGATCCACAACATCCTGAAATATTGGGATTATAAATAGGTTTTAATGAAAAAAATACTCATAACTTTCGGGACTAGGCCTTTGGCGATGCGTATAGCAAAAAAGCTCGGCGCTAATTTCGAAGTATTATTTGCAAGTTCAGAAGAAATCCCCGGATTGCTTTTAAAGTCCGATAAATACGCCAGAATTCCGAAAGGTCTTCTTCCTACTTTTGCACACGAGGTGCTTAAATTATGTCTAGATCAACAGGTGGATTATGTATTGCCTTTGGGCGGCTTCGAACTTGAACCCCTGTCTGTAGCCAAAGTTTTATTTGAGGAATATCAAATCTCAGTTCTTGTTCCGGATAAAGATCTGCTCGAAACAATCCCTCTTATGGAAAACCCTCCAACAGACCTGCCTTATAGACTTCTTTCTAAGGGTAACGATTTATTGGACTCGACGACTATCGAAAGATCATTTGACGGCTTGTTTGCTGCCTCTGATTCTGGAGAGGATTTAGCACTAATTTGTGTGTCCAAATAGCCTCTTATTTTCGCTGCCAGTGCTATTGTTTTTGTTTTTATCGATGTAGGCACTTTCCATAATTTAAGCTTTATTCATAGATGATGTTTCCAGAAGAAAAAAAGGTTTATGTTTTTGAATTAGATGATGTTATTTTTTCTAAAAAAGATTACCTACTACAGGTCTATTACCTTTTCGCTAATTTTATAGAATTTACTGAGACGGTTCCAGCTCAAGCAGATTTGATTCAATTTATGAAAGATCACCTTGAGCGTCAAGGAGAAGATTTATTGTTTGAACATGCGCAACAAGCCTTCGGATTGGACCAAAAATATAAGGAGAATTTTGAGCGACTTCATGTGAATGCTATTTTGCCACTGAGATTACAGTTGTTTGATCACATTAATATGCTATTTAAAGCGTTAAAAGCTGAAGGTAAGCATATTTGTATCTTAACAAAAGGAAATCCTCTTGAACAGCTTAATAAAGTGAAATTTGTGGACTGGGGCGAATATGAGGATGAGGTAAAAGTTTACTTTTTGGATGAACTTATTTTTAGGGGGATCGTGCCTTTGGACTTCCTTGCGAATGAGTTTACTGTTGAACCAAGCGCAATTCAATTTGTAGACTAAGTTTACAGTAAGTATATTTGTTTAATCTACCAAGACGATATTGTCATTAGAATCGTAGTCAATATTGTTGGAAAAAATTATGATTAGGGATATAAAAGCCCTATTTTTATATAAAGCCCTTGGATTTATGAACAAAGTGAACAAGCCTGCCACGATTAAAGAAATTGCCAAGAAGCTGAAAATCAGTCCTTCAACAGTTTCTAGAGCATTGAATGATCATCCGAGTATTGGATTGGTAACAACAATGCGGGTAAAAAAAATGGCCGAAGAATTGAATTACGAACCCAATCAAACAGCCATATTCTTCAAACAGCGCAAAACATTTACCATTGCTGTTATCTTGCCGAGTCTGTCTGAACCGTTTTTTTCCTTTGCTATCAGTGAAATTGAAAATGTTGCATCTGAGCACCGATACACTGTTCTAATGGGACAATCATTGGATGATCCCGATCGTGAAGAGCAGATCTTAAAAACATTTAAAAACCATCGTGTCGATGGAATTTTAATGTCTATCGGTAAAAAGACTACTAATTTGGAGTTTATCGAAAAATTGGGTGCTTCGGATATCCCGGTTGTCTTTTTTGACTGTGTACCAAGTTTGCCTCATATCAATAAAGTACAAAGTGACCTTTCTACTGGTATGAACGAAGCCGTTGATGCTTTCGTGGCCTGTGGTCACAAAATTATTGCTCTTGTAAATGGACCGAAAACATTGCCAGCTAGTGAAGACAGAAAAGTTGCCTATCTATCTGCTATGAAGAGAAATGGTATGGATATTCTTGATAAGAATATCATCGAAACGGATTTGAGTACGGAAGGAAATGAAAGCGCTATGGATAGTATATTTGCGATGTCTGCGCGACCCTCAGCGATAATTTCTTTTAATGATTTTGTAACGCTTGACTTGATGAAAGCAGCACGGCAGAAAGGTCTTGTATTGAATCAGGATATCTTTTTCATCAGCTATGCGAACTATCCTTTATGGCAATATATGGAAAATCCACCAATGGGACGTATTGAACAGTTTCCGGGAATGCAAGCGCGCAAAGCAGCAGAAATTCTATTCGATCGAATAGATAATCCTGAAGCGCCAGACCAACAGATCGTCTTTAAGTCAAGACTGGTTATGTAGCTTCTTTATTCATTCGGAAAATAAAATTTAAATTTTATTTTCCGAATGCTATAAGTGGATTACTTCTCCGTAGGCATCAGCACAAGCTTCCATAATTGCTTCACTCATGGTAGGATGAGGATGGATAGTTTTAATCATTTCGTGACCTGTTGTTTCCAATTTACGGGCAACAACAACTTCCGCAATCATCTCTGTCACATTGGCTCCGATGAGGTGTGCACCTAGGAATTCACCGTATTTAGCGTCAAAGATAACTTTTACAAACCCATCTTTTGCACCAGCAGCTGAAGCTTTTCCAGAAGCGGAGAAAGGGAACTTACCAACTTTTATTTCATAACCAGCTTCTTTAGCAGCTTTTTCGGTATAACCTACAGATGCAATTTCTGGTGAACAATATGTACAGCCGGGGATGTTGTTGTAATCGATCGGTTCAACATGTAGACCTTTGATTTTTTCAACACAAGTGATCCCTTCTGCTGACGCAACGTGAGCCAAGGCTTGACCTTTAACGATATCTCCGATAGCATACACGCCTTCGATGTTTGTTTTGTAGAAATCATCTACTACAACACGTCCACGCTCAGTTTTTACACCAACTTCTTCCAATCCTATATTTTCGATATTTGGAGCAATACCAACAGCAGATAATACAATCTCTGCTTCGATCACTTCTATACCTTTTTCGGTTTTGATTGAAACTTTGCTCAACTCACCTGATGTATCAACAGATTGAACTTCTGACTTTGTTAAAACAGAGATGCCTTGTTTCTTCAAACTTTTCTCTAATTGTTTTGAAATTTCTTCATCTTCAACAGGAACTATTCTATCCATAAATTCGACGATAGTCACTTTCGTTCCAATTGCATTATAGAAATAAGCAAATTCGACACCGATAGCACCAGACCCTACAACAACCAAAGATTTTGGTTTTTTAGGTAGTGTCATTGCCTGACGGTAACCAATTATCTTTTTACCATCTTGAGGTAAATTAGGCAATTCACGCGAGCGTGCACCAGTCGCAAGGATCGTATGTTTTGCCGAATATTCTTTAGTAGAACCGTCTGCTCCTTTAACATCGATTTTACCACCTTTTTTAATTTTTGCAGTACCATTGATAACGTCGATTTTATTCTTTTTCATCAAAAACTGTATACCTTTACTCATTCCTTCAGCAACTCCGCGGCTTCTTTTGACGATAGCTTCAAAATCGGCCTCACCACCTTGAACATTGATGCCGTAATCAGCGGCATGGTTTAAATATTCAAATACCTGAGCACTTTTCAATAATGCTTTTGTAGGGATACAGCCCCAGTTTAGACAGATTCCGCCTAATGATTCGCGTTCAATAATCGCTGTTTTGAACCCTAACTGAGCGGCTCTAATGGCAGCAACATACCCGCCTGGACCACTACCGATTACAATGATGTCGTAATTCATATAAATAAATATTCTGTAGTTGAGTGTTATAGCTTCAAATACCAAAATATGTGAAGCCTATATTCATTCAAAAGTACGCATTTTTTCTGATGAAACTGAACAATTTATTGTAAAATTGGCGGTTTCTGATAAAACACTGTCGTTGTTTGTAGGTGAATGTCACATCTTAGTCAAAGGGGTAAAAATAATAGTTAATCCTTATTTAGAGTCTTATTTTTGGAATTCACAATAGACAGTTTATCATTATGTTAAGAATATTTAGACAGATTGCACTGTGGGAAGCTATTTCCACAATTTGCTTGTTTTTTATTGCTATGCCTCTGAAATATTTCGCGGGAATACCAGAAGCAGTGAAAATAGCAGGCTCCATTCATGGCTTTTTTGTCGTTATTTTTGTCGTTATGCTAATTATGTCTACCGTAGAATACAAGTGGCCTATCTTAAAGGCTATTAAATATTTCTTGGCTTCTTTGATTCCTATTTTTGGCTTTTGGGTAGAATTGGATCTAAAAAAGGAAATTGAAGGAAAAAGACAAAAGTCTTAGTCTTGTGATACAGTGTATTGATGCCTGAATTTTCTTAGCGAGTGAGATCGAAAATAGAAATGAAGAAAAGCCTATCTGTAAGACGAACAGTAGTTCGCACGATTATTGACAAGAAACACAGATTTTAAGAACAACAGGGAGATGTTTAATCATCTCTTCCTGTTTTCTCAATACCCATGTAAGCATAAGTGATGCTGTTCCTGCCATGAGGTGCGGGATTGCCATCCTCATCCAAATTTACAAATACCAGTTTTTCGATCGATAGAATTGTCTTTTTGGATATTTTATTGCGGACTTCACAGCGCATAGTTAAGGATGTTGTTCCAAAATTGATGGCTTCAATGCCCAGTTCTAGAATATCACCTTGTTTTGCTGAGCTTACAAAGTTTATTTCTGAAATAAACTTTGTAACTACTTTTGGGTTCCCAAGTTGAACGATAGCATAGATTACCGCTTCTTCATCTATCCATCGCAGCAATGTTCCTCCAAATAATGTTCCGTTAGGATTTAGGTCTTCGGGTTTGACCCATTTTCTTGTATAAAAATTCATTGTGTATAGATATTTAAGGCAAAGGGGAAAAGTTTCCTTTTCCCCTTGAGTATTTTACATTGACGCCTAAGCGTGTATTGCTCGATTTGCTGTAGCTGCTAGCGCAGCTTCTTTGAGTGCTTCTGTATAGGTTGGGTGTGCATGGCAAATACGTGCGATATCTTCTGCAGATGCGCGGTATTCCATGGCTACCGTAGCCTCAGCAATTATATCTGCGGCACGTGGACCAATCATATGTATGCCTAATACTTCATCAGTAGTGGCATCAGCGAGTACTTTTACGAAACCATCAGTATCGCCAGACGCTTTTGCACGGCCAGAGGCTTTGAAAGAGAATGATCCTGCTTTGTACTTAACACCAGCTTCTTTAAGTTGCTCTTCAGTTTTTCCAACAGATGCAACTTCTGGCCACGTATAAACGACGCCTGGAATCAAATTATAATCAATATGTGGTTTTTGACCTGCGATATATTCTGCGACATATACACCTTCGTCTTCAGCTTTATGGGCTAACATCGCTCCAGTGATTACATCTCCGATAGCGAAGACGCCTTGTACGGCTGTTTCAAGGTGTGCATTGACGGGTATTTTTTTACCTCTTTCTTCTACAGTAATGCCGATATTTTCTAATCCTAATCCTTCTGAATATGCGGTACGACCAACTGCTACGATGCAATAGTCGCCCTCTAAAGTAATTTGTTGTCCCTTCGGATCCTCTGCAGTTACATTTACGACATCGCCATTAGCGGAAGCGCCTGTTACTTTATGCCCCAGATAGAACTCCATTCCCAATGATTTTTTCAAAACACGCTGTAGTTCTTTCCCTAAGCCAGCATCCATTGTGCCGATAATGGATTTTGCAAATTCAACAACAGAAACTTTTGAACCTAAACGGGCGTAAACTGAACCCAATTCCAAACCAATCACACCACCACCGATGACAATAAGGTGTTTAGGTATCTCTTTTAGGTTAAGCGCTTCTGTAGAGGTAATGATTCTCTTTTTATCAACCGGCAAAAAGGGCAATGAAGTTGGTTTCGATCCGGTCGCAATAATTATATTTTTACCAGTGATCTGTTCTGTAGAACCATCTGCTTTTGTTATTTTGATCGTGTTTTTGTCCACAAATGAACCCACACCCTGAAAACTGTCAATTTTATTCTTTTTGAATAGGAAGGTAATACCGGCAGTATTTTGTGCAATGACATCGTCTTTACGAGCAATCATCTTTGCCATATCTACTTTCAGGTCTTTCAAACTGATGCCGAATGTATCAAAATTGTGCGCAGCATTGTGGTAATGCTCCGAAGCATCTAAAAGTGCTTTAGAAGGAATACATCCAACGTTAAGACAAGTACCACCAAATGTGCTATATTTTTCGATAACAGCTGTTTTTAATCCTAATTGGGCACAACGGATAGCTCCTACATATCCACCTGGACCACTTCCGATTACAATTACGTCGTATTGCATTGATTACGTTTTATTTTTTTGTACCACAAATTTAATGATTATTAATGGGATAGGAAATCAAAACTTACGATTTGTGACTAAAGCGCCTTACTTTACATTTATTTGATAAATAGCGAGAAATTACACACCATAACCAAAATGATAGGCGCTTGGGAGGGAGGATAAGTAAAAAGGTATTCATGTTTTGAATACCTTTTTTTTATTTACTGATTATTCTGCAACAATTTTTCCTTGCATGACACCGTAGTGACCAGGGAAGCTACAGATAAAGGTATAAACACCTTTTTCAAGTGTAAACGTGATTTTATCAGTTTCTCCAGGTCCCAACAATTTGGTGTGGGCTGCAATTGAAGATAAAGCCGATTTTGGGATATATTCGTCTGCAGCAGCTGCAGCAGCTTCCGCACCAAAAGTGGGCAGATCAACTCCTGGTTTTAAGATAACTACATTGTGCCCCATAGACTCTTTAGGCATTGTACCTGCATTTTTAAAAGATAATTCAACAGGTTCGCCAGCCTTTACACGGAATAAATCCTTGTCAAATTTCATTTGATCGTTACCTTCTAAAGATAGGTTGTTGGAAATAGCTACGTTTTCAATACCAGGTACTGTTTCTGTTGCTTGGCTTTCTGTCGAGGTTGCCGCTTCTGTACTCGTAGATTTTTCAGACTTGTCACTGTTTCCACCGCAAGAGGCAATTGATAAAGCAACTGCAACTGCTGGTATCATAAAAAGTTTTTTCATTTGAATGATTGTTTGTTTATCTTCTATTTATTATAGGCATTTCCACTGCCTTCAGCGGTTTAGTGATGAAGTTATTATAAACTTTGATCCCTTTCTGGATATATGTTCATGACAACCAACATCAATACATATTGTTTATGTTCTAAAAGTAATCAATTCATTGATAAATTGAAACTATCATTTCAATTTTGACAATAAAGTATCAATTGTTTTATATAGCTTGATCGGGTCGAATGGTTTTCCAACAACTTCATTTGCTCCAGCATCAAGAGCTTCCTGTTGTTCGGCTTGTAGCACAGACGCCGAAATCGAAATGATGGGCATATTGGCGATTACCGGATTTGTGTTTCGACGTATTTCCTTAATTGCTTCAAAACCGCTCATCAATGGCATGTGTGCATCCATAAATACCAGGTCGATTTTTTTCTTATTAATCTCTTCTAGGGCAATAAGACCATTGGTTGCCAAAGTAATATTGCAATTCCAGCTTTTGAGGATATTCGCCAACATGAAACTGTTCAATTCGTTGTCTTCTGCAATTAGAACCATTGGGAAATTGAACTTCGGCAATTCTGTGTAGAGTACTTGGGTTTCTTTCTCTACAGGCTTATCTTTGATTTTGTCAAAATTACATTCAAATGAAAACACGCTGCCCTTTCCGTATTCACTCGAGGCAAAGACTTTACCGTTGAGCAGTGCTGCAATCCGCTTTACGATGGCGAGACCTAATCCTGTACCTCCAAATTTTTTGGTAATGCTATCCTCGCCCTGTTCAAAAGCAATAAATATTTTTTCAAGGGCATCTTCTGCAATGCCAATTCCTGTATCGATGACCTGAAACCGTAAACAAATATTGTGGTTGTCTTCCGATAAGAGCTGAATTTTTAAGAGGACAGCGCCTTCGGCGGTGAATTTGAAACTGTTGGAAATAAAATTGGTCAATATTTGTTTCAATCGCAATGGATCTGTCAGAAAATAACTTGTGATGCGATCGTCGACATCAATTGAAAAATTCAGTCCCTTGTAGTTGGCTTTATCAATAAAGAGATTGTTTAGGTCATCTGTGATATCATGGACTGATGTGGATTCCATATTAAGCTTCATCATTCCTGAGTCAACCTTGGAAAGGTCCAGTATGTCGTTGATGATATTCAGCAAATTTTGCGATGCAGAGTCCAGTTTATTGATCCAATTTTCTTGTTCTAGGGTAAGCTGGGAGTTTTTTAGCATCTGTGTAATCCCCATAATACCATTAATAGGAGTACGAATCTCATGGCTCATATTCGCTAGAAATGTTTCCTTGGATTTTCTGGCAAGGTCGGCCTCCTCTTTAGCTTTAAGAATAGCTTGCTTAGATTCCTCTAAGGCAATGTTTTTTTCTTTAATTTCTTGCTGAATCAGTAGTTGCTGAACGAAAGATTTTACTTTTGCTATAGTGGCTTCTGGATTAAGTGGTTTATACAGATAATCTACAGCTCCGCTATTGAGCCCCTGTATAAGGTATTTATCTTCTTTAGAAATTGCCGTTACCATAATTGTGATAATATGGTTAGTTTTCGGATTATTCTTTAGAAAGGAAACGAATTCAAAACCATTGATTTCCGGCATCTGGACATCGACGAGCGCTAAATCAATCTGTTCTTTCCAACAGATCTTTAAAGCGTCATTGGGATCTGTACTCGTCACTATGTTTATATTTTCTATATCCTCCAACAGGGCTGTTAGACTGATAATGTTTTCAATTTTATCATCGACAATCAATATATTTATCTTCTTCATTATAGCAAATCTAACTACAATTTATGTCAACTGCTTGATGTAATCTTTAATTTCTTGAATGGTCAAAATACGTTCTTGTGCTCCAAGTTGAATAGCTGCTTCGGGCATAACGGGAACTTCAGCAGTTGTAGGATCTTGTACAACAGTTTTTCCTCCATATCGTTTTATCATGAGTAAACCTTGTGCGCCATCTTGATTCGCTCCTGAGAATAATATAGCAATACAGTTTTCTCTATATACTTCGGCTACAGACTCAAAAGTTACATCAATTGAAGGTCTTGAGTATTGAACAGGTTCAGAGATATCCAAAGAAAAACTATAATCTGGTTCAACTAATAGGTGATAACCAGCAGGTGCAAAGTAAATAGTGCCATTTTCTATTGCTTCTTTATCATCAGCGGTCTTTATTTTTTGAACGAGTGCTTTGGAGAGTGTTTCTTCGATGGTAGAAGCGTATTTAGGGTTTCTATGTACAATGACAATAACGGGTATGCGTATAGGGTGTTCCAATGATTTAAGAATGTTCAGAATCACACTAAAGCCACCTGCAGAGCCTGCTAACAAAAGAATTTTTCTTTCCATTTTCTATTACCCAATTTTTTGGTAAATATTATGTTTTTTGTTTACGATCTTAAATTTGGCAGCATCTTTATAATTGATCAGAGATTCCTTCGCCCCCAAACAGAGAAAACCCAGGTGACAGAGTGAATAATAGAATAAATCCAAGACTTTATTTTGCAAAGCAGTATCAAAATAAATCAATACATTACGACAGGTAATCATCTGAAATTCGTTAAAAACGCCATCGGATACTAAACTATGTATAGAGAAAAGGATATTTCTTTTGAGGCTATTATTAATTGTTGCGGCATTGTACATCGCTGTATAGTAATCCGACAATGAGTTTTTGGGTTCTGTTTTGATAAAGTTTTCCGAGTATTCTTTGACTTTTCCAAGAGAATAAATACCGCGTTTTGCTTTTTCTAGCACTTTGCCGTTAATATCAGTGCCATAAATGAATGCACGTTGGTAAAGATTTGCTTCTTCCAACAATATGGCTAGCGAATATACTTCTTCACCCGTCGAACAACCAGCGCTCCAAATTTTAATATGGGGATAAGTTGCAAGATAGGGGAACACCTCCGTTTTGACAGCTTTATAAAAATCTGGATCCCTAAACATTTCTGTGACATTTACGGTGATTTCCTGAAGAAAATAGGTGCTGAATCCGGGTTGATTGATCAAGTTGGATTTCAATTCCTGTAGATTGAATTTATTGAGTTCCATAATTCTCGTTACACGTCTTTTGAGAGATGCTCTGGTATAGCCAGATACATCATAACCGTGGAGATTTTTGACTACATCAATAATTTCTTCTAACTCTTCAAAACTTATCATTGCCACTTTTTTAACGGTTAACTCAGCCATACACGCATTAAGGATATTAATTTGTCTACGTCAACCGGTTTACTAATATAATCGTTTGCGCCAACAGCGATCGTTTTTTCGCGATCACCTTTCATTGCTTTCGCCGTCACAGCAATAATAGGCAGATTCGCAAATTTTTTGTTTGCCCTTATTTTCCCAATAGCCTCATAACCATCCATAACAGGCATCATAATATCCATTAAAACAAGATCAATCTGGTCATTTCGTTCGAGAATATCCAATGCCTCCTGACCATTATTGGCAATCTCAATCTTCATATCATAACTTTCAAACGCCGTGCTGAGGGCAAAAATATTCCGCATATCGTCATCTGCTAGTAGTACTGTTTTGGAAGCTAAATTGTTCTCAGCAATTACAGAGTTCCCCGAGTTGTTGAACATCGTGTATTCGTGTTTGTTGCTACGAATTTTATTTAAGAATAAATTTACTTCATCAATTAGACGGTTGTTTGACTTAGCGGATTTGAGAACCATGGCTTGGCTATGATGGAGTATTTCAGAAGTCTGCTCGGTACTGAGTTCCATTGCCGTATTGATGATAATCGGTAAATTCTTAAATTGATTGTTCGATTTGATTTCGTTCAGGAGTTCAATCCCCGATCTGTCTGGGAGATTTAAGTCCATAATGATACAATCAAATGATTTCTCCTGATTCAATAAATCGAGTGCTTGTCCCGCATTGAAGGCCTGAAAGATCTGAATATGCTGTTCTTCCAAAGATTGTTTGATAAAATCGCTTTGGATTTCTTGATCTTCCACCAACAGAATTTTTTTCAGTGGATGACTTGTCGATGCCTTTATTTTTAAGAAAGTTTCGGCCAGAGATTCTTCTGACACTGGTTTGGACATAAAGCCGATGGCTCCTGCGGAAATAGGTTCATCATGTAAAAATGTTCCTGCCGACATCATGTGTACTGGGATATCCTTGGTGTTGTCATTTTTTTTCAGGTTTCGAAGTACTTCCCAACCATCCATTTTGGGCAACATAATATCTAGTATCACCGCGGCAGGTAGTAAATTTTTAGCTTTTTGTAAGCCATCTTTTCCATCATAGCTGATGTAGACATCATAACCATTTTGTTCGGCATAGTCTTTTAAAATATCTGCAAAAATAAAGTCGTCCTCAATAATCAGCAATTTATTGTTTTTTCCATCGTTTTCTATCCCCTGAATTTTTGCAGCAATCGGAGTTTCATTTAGAATTAGCGGCGGATAATTATTTTCATTATCGATAGATGCTACTTTTAATAATGGGGTTTGTATTTCCTGTTCTAGTGGAATACTAAAGATGAAGATGCTACCTTCGCCGATTTTGCTGGATAAGGTTATTTTTCCTTTCAATAAATTGGCGATTTCCCGACAGATCGATAAACCTAAACCAGTGCCGCCATATTTACGGCTTGTTGAACCATCTTCCTGCTTAAAAGCATCGAAGATAAGCTCTTGTTTTTCAGGGGCGATTCCAATACCGTTATCTTTGACCGTAAAAATAAGATTTTGCGCGTCAGCTTTTATTCCAAAAAAAACTTCTCCTCTTTCACCCGTAAACTTAAATGCATTCGATAATAAATTCTTAAGGACTTGTTGTATACGATGTTCATCACCAACAAATTCCTGTGGAGCATTCATATCGACATCAAGTAGGAAGCGGATACTTTTGGATGCTGCGGTATCGTTGAAAAAATCTTTAATATAATTTACGAGAAAGTTGGTGTTGATCCGCTCTTTTTGTACCTCAACTTTGCCGGATTCTATTTTTGCCAAATCCAACAATTCATTGATTAAATGTAATAGATCTGAGCCGGCACTATGAATGACAGAAGCATATTTAATTTGATCTTCTGTGAGATTTTTCTTTTTATTATCCTGAAGCAATTTGGCTAGAATCAGAATACTATTAAGGGGTGTCCGTAATTCATGGCTCATATTGGCCATAAATTCAGATTTATACTTGCTAGATAGCTCTACTTCCTCTATTTTTTGGGCTATCGCCTGACGGGCTTTTTCCAGATCTTCGTTTTGAGCAAAGAGTAGTTTTGCTTTCTCATCCAACTCATTATTTGTTTGGATAAGTTCTTCTTGCTGCACTCTAAGTTCTTCTTCAGAGGCTTCTAATAGATGCGTTTTATGTATTAGCTCTTCATTCGTTGTTCTCAACTCTTCCTGTTGAGTCTCCAGTTCTTCGGTTTGTTGTTGAAGTTCCTCATAAAGATCGGCAAGCTTCCCATGCGTTTGGGCCACTTTAATGATAACGGCAATGTTATCTTTCGCTTTATTTAAAAAGTTAAATCGCAGTTTTTCGTCTTTCTTGTTGACAACTGGGCAGCATATCTCCATGATACCGACACAATGTTTTTCATAAGAAAAAGGAATAATATAAATCTCAGTTTCTACCCGATCTGCCAATGAGGTTTCTAATAAAAGGTGCTTGTTGTTAATATCTTTAATTTTAACAACCTCATGATTGTTTGCGACCTCGCCTAATATACCGTCATTTTCCTTAAATGTTTGTTTGATATATTGTGTTGCGGAAATGCCGATTTTGTGGCAAAGCTGATATTCCTGATAATTGTCGTCGAAGATATAAACTGTTCCTCCCAGTGCTCTAGTCGACGAGGCAATCGCCTGTAGGCTTATTTCAGCAATTTTCTTGTCTGTATAATCTCCACGTAACTGTTCATCGATGCTACTGATTGCATTCAAAATCCAGTTATCATTGTTTGTTTGTTCCTGCAATAGTTGGAGACGGCTGTTAGACTCCTGCTGACTTTTCACGGTGGCCCTTAGAAATCTTGAGATAGAAGAAATCTTGGAAAGAATATAGAAGAATCCACTTAAGCCTATAGCAATGAACAGGTAGGTAATGTATTGGGCTATTTGCAGATCGTTTCTAGATTTTTCTAAAAGATTTCCCCGCTGATCCAATAAGTCTTTTGACATTAGATCGATCTGACCTAATATGGAGGCTTTTTGTTCGTGAATGTGATTGGATCTGAATTGAATTTCTCTTGTATCTGCGATATCTTTTTCAAAGTTATAAAATGCTGAAATTTCTTTGCGCAAGCTTTCAATTTTGTTCAATGGGAAATGATAGAAATCATCTTTAAGGCTTAATGAGCGGAGTAGTTCATCGGTTTTTCTTAATTCCAATTTGTAGGGAATAAATAGCGAAGCATCTTTCTTATTCAGGTAATCAAGTTTGACATCATTTACTTCGTCTACATTTGATTTAATTTCATTAATAGTATTAAATCTATTTTCGGCGATTTGAACGATAGTTCGCTCGTTATTTAAATTATGATGCAGCGATATGAAAAAATATAGGGCTGAAAGGAAGATAAGCAAAAAAGAAATGATCACTCCTAGGGTAATTTGCTTTCTATAGTTTTTTCGATTCATGTGAGAATGAGTTTATCGTTTTACTTTTCTGTAGGTAATGTTTTTTGATTGTACCTGGGGAAAAAGATATATGTAAAATAACAAAAAAACTTGCTATTAATCAAAAGCTACAATAGAAACAGCGCTATAGAAAAGTCAAGGGGCATCCCAAATACATTTATATCGACACGACAGTCTTTTTCTATTCCTGATGTGTAGCTCATTATTCGGGCAAGTATAGCATCGTATAAAAAAGTTTGGACTAGGATGCCAATGGATCAGTTTCAAAAGCTGTGGACTAAACAAATAATTTGGTCAATCTGAACAGGAAAGAAAGTAGGTAAAAACAAAACCCTGATGATGGGCACCAGGGTTCGTTACTAACCAATTATAAACCTAAATTATGAAAAGACTCTTTAAAGGCCGCTAAACTAAATTAGTTGCCGTTTTTTTTACTATGAAAACTAAAATGATTGTTTTTTTATCTTTTGCAAATAAAACGTGAATAACGTCTTTGATTGCTTGCTATTAGTGTTTCATAGTGAGATAACCTTTAATTATCTTCAACAAAGATACAGTAAATATGCAGTAGCTTCCAAATATTTTTTCTAATAAGTTGCTAATACAACTATGTTGTGACACACAAATGATATTTTGACTAATCTGAATAATTATTTGACAGGGTTGGTCATTGGATTAATGTCATTACTCGAATTATTTATTAGAAATGCCTTACATTTACAAAAATATATTTTTATGATATTGACCGAATTTAAATCGATAAAGGCTTTTGTATTGGATGTGGACGGTGTGTTGACTGACGGAACCGTGCAGGTAAATGAAGACGGACATCAATTGCGCACCTTTAATATCAAAGATGGATACGCAATGCAGTTGGCAATCAAAAAAGGTTATCCGATTTTTATAATTACCGGGGGTGGATCGATCGGTGTTGAAATGCGTATGAAAGGATTGGGTGTTAGTGAAGTACATTCAAAAGTGAGTGATAAGCTTTCAAAAATGAAAGAACTTGCTTATGCTTACAAGTTGGAATTAAATCAGTTGATGTACATCGGTGACGATGTACCTGATTTCAGCTGCATGAAAGCAGTTGGTGTAGCTGTTTCTCCAGCGGATGGTGTGGAAGAAATTAAGGAAATTTCACATTATGTGTCTGGTTTTGGCGGCGGTAAGGGGGTTGTGCGTGAAATGATCGAAAAAGTAATGAAAGTGCAGGGCAATTGGTATGAGGACGAAACGATAAAAAGTATATAAGAATGTTGGAAAATATAAAAAATAGTACAGTGATATTAGGGTCTCAATCCCCACGGAGAAAACAGTTATTGGCAGGGCTTGGTCTGACATTCGAAGTTGAGGTAAGGGAGACAGCGGAATCGGTTGATCCAAATCTTTCTGCTATAGAGGCTGTTCGTCAAATCGCTATTTGTAAAGCCGAAGCATTTAGGGATACAGTAGATTGTTTGATTATCTGTGCCGATACGGTTGTAGTTTCTGATAAGGGCGAAATTTTGGGTAAACCAAAAGATGCGCAGGAAGCTATAACAACTTTAACAAATTTATCTGGTAAGAAGCATTTGGTATTGACTGCAGTAGCGATCTTGTGGAAAGGCAAGATTAGCACTTTTGTCGAAAAGACAACAGTCTATTTTTATGAATTAAATCGGGATGAAATCGAATATTATGTTACTAAATTTGCTCCGTTAGATAAAGCTGGTTCTTATGGAATACAGGAATGGATCGGCTTAATTGCCATAGAAAAAATAGAGGGAGAATATAATAATGTCGTCGGATTACCAACGGCAAAGCTTTATCAAGAATTGAAAAAATTAGTATAAAAAAGCGGCAGAAACCGCTTTTTTATACTAATAGATTTTCATTTTTATTTGATGAAATACCGAATACCAGTGTAGAACATGCGTCCTGTTAAGGGCCCCCAAAGCATTGATGTATCAAAATAGTTTCCAAAAGGTTGATCTGCTGCGAGGATTGGCATACGTTGGAAATAATTAGATAGATTTTCTCCACCAACATACACGGTCAAATTTTTCTCTTTCCCAAAAGTTTTGCTAATCTGTGCATTCATTGTCGCGTATGCTTTCGATGCTGTAGGCATCTGATATTCGACAGGGTTTTCAATGGTTGATGGAATGCGTTTTTGTCCAACCACATTTAATGTATAATCTACACTCCAGCCAGCATGGTGGTTATAGGCTAGGTTGACAAAGCCGCGGTGTTTAGCCAATAGCGGTTTGGTCTTTCTGCCACTTTCGAAATCAGTCTGCACATCAAGTAGGCGATAGGCCAACCTCGTTTCAAAATGAGGAGCTGGCATAAAACGAAATTCTGTTTGTAAGCTATTGGAGAAAGAATTTCCAGACAAATTATAGAAATTGATTTCTCGGGGATTTTCATAATCTACGACAACCTGGTTAGAAAAGCTGTTATGGAAGAACTCAACAGATGCCGAAGCCTCTCGTCCAAATATTTGCAAACTTTGGTCTATCGCTATTCCGCTGTTCCACGAAACTTCCGGTTGGAGCCCATAAGCTTTATCGTATACATTAGGTGATTGAATAATCAATTTTCTGCTACTTGCCAGGACTGCGGTATTCTCTGCAAATATATTTGCTGTACGTTGACCTCGTCCAGAACTAGCCCGAATTGTTGTTCCTGAAATCGGCGCATAACGTAAATGTATACGAGGAGTTGTAAACCAACCATACAGGGAGTTGTAGTCTTGGCGTAGACCAATGATAGCATCAAACTTTTCTGATGGACTATAGGTATATTCCGCAAATGCGCCCGAAACAACCTCTTTACGTTTGAAGTTTTTGTCTTTTAAGTACCATTCGTCGTAATTGTCATAATTAACCGATGCTCCAACACGATATTTATGGGCAACAGTTCCGATGATATCTTGAAATAAGAGGTTGGCATAGCCATTTTGTTGCTCCGAATCGTAGTTATTAAGCCCAAAATAGCTTTTCTGATTATAGTTTGATCCTGCGAGTTGGAGACCAATGCTACGGTGCTTATTTTCGGGGAACACGTAACCAATTTTGGCAAAACCTTCTACGCGTTCAATATCAAATCCTAAACCATAGCGATTTGTGGTTCCCTTATCTGTCTTTTCGTTGAAATCAATCTGTCCACCCGTACGGTCATCATTGAGATATTTGACCCCAAATTGTACCATCAGCCCTTTTCCATTTTCATAAAACCAGCGGTTGACACCGGAGAATAAATTACCCACTGGTATATCTCTAAACCCGTTGTGACTAAAGTTCATAGACTTATTGTACATAAAATTGTCGTGCAATAGGACTGCCGTCGACCAATGTTGACCAATTTTTTGTGAAAGATTTAAGTTGACATCTGTGCGGCCCATGTTGTTCGCATAGGCATTAAAAAACAATCTTTCCGAATTTTGAGGTTTCTTCAGTTCGACGTTGATCTGTCCGGCCATGTTTTCGAAACCGTTAGCAACGGAACCTATGCCTTTCGCGATTTGAATTGATTCAATCCATGTTCCTGCAATAGAATTTAAGCCTAATGGAGAAGCCAGCCCACGCGGCCCGGGTAAGTTTTCGACAGTTAATTGGGTGTAAATACCACTCAGGCCTAGCATCTGAATCTGTTTACTACCTGTTACAGCATCAGCACTGACAACATCGACAGAAGCGTTAGTTTCAAAGCTTTCGCTTAAATCACAGCAAGCTGCTTTAAAGAGCTCTTTTCCCGTGAGAACTTCTAATCGTGCAGGTGTCATACGGTCGATGTAATTTGAGCGTCGTGTTCCTTTAACCTCAACTTCCATCAACACATTACCCTTTGCTGTAATCATAATGACTTCATGCAGATCTTTGATGGTGATGGTGTCAGGTTTCATTCCAACGTAACTTACCACCAATTTGTCGAATCCTTCTTTATGGTCTAATTTAAAAACGCCATTTTCGTTTGTCCTTGTATTTTTGGTAGGCAGGTTGGCCCAGTGTAAATTGGCTCCAACAATGGGTTTAAGATCCCCCTTTTTGTTTTCTTCAACGACCACACCGGTTACTGTATGTGGATGGTCATGGTTATCGGTTGTTATAGTTTTCTTTTCGGGTATTTTGCCATTTTCCAATCGCGGATACATACAACATTCATGGAGCTTAGCATAGGATTCATCAGTGGCAACTAAGTTGTCTACATCATGGCCAACTTGAGCGATATTTTTCTTGATTGTCTCCAGCTGAACTTTTTGGGAGTTATATCTGATTTGCAAGAGGTTGTCTCCTGTATTCCAAACGGCCGTTTCTACACCATGCATTTTCGCTGCGGTTTCAATGCGTTTTTTACACATGGCACAATTCCCAGCTACGGTAAGCGTCCTCGTACTGTCGGTCTGTGCCTGTACAAACGCCAGAAAAAATAAGGTTAGAATGGTTGTCGTATATATTTTTTTGAAAATTTGATTCATCATTTTAATTAAGAGTATTCGCTTCAACTAGCATTTAATTTTTACCTCCATGATATCGCGCAACCATATGCAAGGAGTACGGATTTATTTTTTTCAGTTCTACAATTTTTTTGCTGAACGATTTAAAATCCGCTTTTTTTGTTCCGTGATACGCTACGGAAAGATGATTGTTGGGAATAGCAGTCTGCCATTCTTATGAAAATATAAAAATTATACTGCGCTTAAATCAATTCAAGAAAGTGAACTGCGTTCAGTGAAAAGAGGTAATATTAAATTCTAAAATTTTGATTGAGAATAAAAACAGGAGGGCTCTGTCTATTGTTGCTCGCAAAACCGGTATACTTTAGTTTAGAAAAATCGTCTTCCTCCCCAGAGAAATGATAATAATTAAGTATCCAATGAAGCGTAATTATTGCGGGAGAAAAAGTATTAAAATCAAGATTTTGTGTTACTCTGCTGAAGTTGTCGACCTTGTGTGCTTCGATCTTAACATCTTTACAGCTTCCTGTTTCATGACAGTGTTTCTGCTGTTTTTTTGTAGACTTGGCACAAAGAGGGCAGGCTATATTATGGCTTTCCGATAACGAGACACTTTGTGTTTCCCCTTGGCAAAAATGAAGATGCACTGAGGCACCACTTGCTGCGAGCAAATAGAAAAATAAGCCGATAAATAGTGCGATTTTCTTCATCGAGACAAAAATAGAGAAAATATGCAATTTTTTTTTGTAAAATTTTGGATAAATGTTATAACTTGTAGACACAAATGAAAAACCAAAAATAACCAGAGTTATGTATGTATTATTTATCAATTCGGTCGGCTCATATTTATTAGCTAGCTTTTTGATTGTTGGGGCAGTACTATTATATAAGGGCTTTTACCATCTCGCTCGTCGTATACAGGAATAAAGTATCGGATCTTCTTTCGGTGTAGTTTTTTGACTTGAATGTGCTTTATCTCTGCTGAAGGTAACCGTATTCTTTTATTTTGTATTCGAGATTAATCGTTTTGTAATTGTTACGAATGAATGTATTAAAGCGGTTTAGTCAGGACATTGTGTGGGTCAGCAGCAAAGTCGAATAAACGTGGGCTATCCAGTCTTTTTGAACAGCCCTTCTCTTTGTTTATCGATTGAATAAGGGATCGCTTTTTCCTACATTTCCAATCTCGACACGACCGGCATAGTGTTCCACAAAGTTTGGAAAGCCAGCGCAAGTGAGCCGGAAGTCATACCAAAAGTGTTGATTAGCCAAGTCAAAATGTATGATGATAACTTGTCCAGCTTTAATTTTCACAGTCTTTTTTTTCTGACCATAGCTGATATCTTCAAACATAAGTTGCTGAGCTGTTTTTCCATGATTTGTACAGGAGAAAGATAAACGGCCACTAAATGCTGATCCATTTTTACATTTTTCATAAGTGCATCGTATCTTTACATGTGGATTATTCCCATCGCCTTTAAATTCGCGATAAAATCCATTTGGACCGTGAATTTCGAGATGATATATTTCTTTTTCGAAGTCGTTTAGTGACCAAAGGTCTGTTACACTGTCTCCTGGAGAAATAGCATAATTTCTTGAGGTTCCAACTTCTCCTTTGTATTTAGCCGCATGGTAGACTGTAAAAGGCGAACCCGCTGAATGCTCGCCAAAGATTTTATTTGAAGCCTCAAATGTGACCCAATAATTCCCTTTGGGTTGGTATTCGCCATGTACATAAAGTTCATAAGGAAGGATACACGAATCCCGAAGCCCCTTTTCTTGTTTTGGAAAATAGGGCGAACTACTAGGGGCTTGTTCAATTTGTGTGATTTCCGATGGATCAAGCGCTTTAAAGCCCATGGGAACGCCTTTAAATTTTGCTTGGTGGATCTCTTGGATAAAAGGCTCTCGTTCAAGTAGAATTGGTTTATTCATAGTTTCACCATGGTAGGGTCTAAATGCCGAAGTTAAGTCTCCACATACGGTACGTCGCCAAGTGCTGATGTTGGTCTCCTTTACCTCTTTCTTGGTTTTATATGTTATAAATTTCTCTAGGAATTGTAAACTGGAGGTATGGTCAAATACTTGCGAATTAACCCAGCCACCTCTGGTCCATGGAGAAGCTATGACCATCGGTACACGATAACCGAGACCTATATTGCTTTCTCTTCCGCTTTCAGGATAATATTGCTCATCACGAAGTACAAATTCTAGCGCAGGATTTATTCCATCTGATACTTTCCCACTTTCTATTTCGTTAGGATTTGGTGCTGTAAAAGGTGCAAAGTGATCAAAATATCCGTCATTCTCGTCATAGGTAAGTATAAAGACTGTTTTTTTCCAAACTTCTGGATTCTGGGTAAGAATGTCCATAATTTCGCTAACATACCATGCTCCAAACCAAGGAGAATCGGGATGGTCAGAAAAAAGCTGCGGTGGAGCTAACCAAGATACCGTGGGAAGTTTACCCTCCTCAACATCTTTTCGGAACTGATAAAGAACATCGCCTTTAGGAATCAGTAACTTTCGCTGTTGATCCCCTTCCTGATACTGCATAGTTTCTAATTCCATGTAATCGGGCTGTGCGCTGTTGTTAACAAAAGCACGGCGATGAATATCTTTTGTCCGCTCGTCAAGCTTCTCAAAGTTCTCGGCGGTATATAACTGTAGTTCCTCTTGGATATGCTTGAGCTCTTTATTTAATTTTTCGCGTGTGTCGACAGCTGTTGTTTCGTTCATTTTACGCTCGAGATCTTCCTTTTTTAAAGTAAGAAGCTGACGGTAGCGCGGATGATATTTGACCTGATATTGTGGAAAGTACTCCATTGGATTGCAGCCAAAATTAGCTAACCAGCTGTTTGCTTCACCACTATATCCAGCACTGCTCGAAGAAATTTCATTTTGATAGATCTTCCAGTCTACACCTAATTCGGAAAGGCGTTCGGGAAAGGTTGTCCATGTCGCCTTGCCACTAAACTCGGAGTCACCATTCCAAACTAAAGCTTTTCCCGTCAGATTTTCTCTGATATTAGCAGTCCAGAAGTAAAGTCTATTGGGATTAGTACCGGTGATACTTGAACAAAAGTGCTGATCGCAAATAGTGAAACAGTCTGCCAGTGAATAGTAAAAAGGAATATCTTCACGGGTATAATACCCCATAGTCAAAGGCAGATTGGCAAACTCTTTAAATCCGGAATGTTTGACATCCAGCCATCTGTTCATTTTACCATTATTTCTTGCGTCGGTTTGATCGGTCCAACTGTGTGGGAGACAACCCATCCAGGTAATTTTTGAATCTTTGATATCCAATCGAAAGGGAGCAAACGTTTCTCCGGATTTTTGCGTCTGAAACCAGACTTTATTCCGATTGGGTTGCCGGATAGCTCTAGGATCATTAAAACCTCTTACACCACGCAGTGTCCCAAAGGCATGATCAAATGAACGGTTTTCCTGCATTAATAAAACCACGTGCTCGGCATCATAAAACGTGCTGCCCAATGCTGGATTTATAGCCATTGCCTTTGCAATAGCGGATGGAATAACATGGGAGAGAGAGGCCCCTCCAGCAAGCATAGCTGCTTTCTTTAAAAAATCTCGTCGAGTATCCATGGTTATATCAATATTGATCGCCTGGCTGTTTTATTCCTTGGTGAATCAAGACAGCAAAGTTATTCGTTTTGAAAAAAAATATATCTTCAAAACTGCCTTAAAAATAAGCGTTCGATCCAAGAAAAAAGAATTTAGATCGAACGCTTATAAAAAAATAATGTTTTGCTAATTTTTAGCTTGTGGATTAAGCTTTGATGGACGAGATAAATGATGGGATTTGGTTGAGGTAATCCTGATCTTTTAACCGTTTAACAAATGCGGTGCCTATGATAGCTCCTGCAGTATCTCTAGTTGCCTTTTGAAAGGTTGTTTTATCAGAAATACCGAAGCCGACGATCAAAGGGTTTTTTAATTGAAGGTCATTTACCCGCTTGAAGTAAGCTGCGGTATTGTCTCCAACATCGAGTGTTTTACCCGTTGTGGCATTTGAAGAAAGTAAATAAATAAAACTCTTAGAAAGGCTGTCTATTTTTCTGATTCGTTCTGTCGATGTCTGTGGTGTTACAATAAATACATTGGCAACTCCATTTTTCTCGAATGTTTCTTTATAAAAGTCTTCATATTCATCCATGGGTAGATCCGGTATAATCACTCCGTTTACACCTACATTTTTACATGCTTCACAAAATTTTTCAACACCAAATTGTAGCACAGGATTAAAATATCCCATGAGAAATACAGGGATACCGATATGCTCACGGAGGTCATTCAATTGGTCGAACAGCTTTTCTAGCGTCATACCGTTTGCCAAAGCAATTTCTGAACTGTGCTGAATGACAGGTCCGTCCGCAACAGGATCGGAATAGGGAAAACCAATTTCCAGAAAGTCCGCTCCGGCTTCTTCCAATTTCTTGGCAATACTTATTGTACTGTCCAATGTTGGATACCCAGCTGTAAAATATATCGATAAAAGGGGAGTACCTTCTTTTTTTTCAATTGTATTCATGACTTAAAAATCAAAGTATTTCATATAATTATCCAGATCCTTATCGCCGCGGCCAGAAAGACAGATAACGACGGTCTCATCACCTTTAAAAGGAATTTTCTCTAAATAAGCGAGCGCGTGTGCACTTTCAATTGCTGGTATGATACCCTCTAATCGTGTAAGTTCAAGGCCTGCACGCATGGCCTCGTCGTCAGTCACACTAACGTAGCTGCCTCTACCAGATTTGAATAACCAGGCGTGCTGCGGGCCAATTCCGGGATAGTCGAGCCCAGCGGATATGGAATACGGTTCTATGACCTGACCATCTGCTGTTTGCATGAGGATGGAGCGACTTCCATGCAAGACTCCTTCTTTTCCTAACGCTGTTGTAGCAGCGGATTCGCCTGAATCAACACCGTGGCCAGCGGCCTCGACAGCATACAATTGAACCGATTCTTCATCCAGATAATGATAGAACATACCTGCGGCGTTGGAGCCTCCTCCGACACACGCCAACACTATATCTGGATTTTCTTTTCCCGTCTTTGTGAAGAGCTGTTTTTTCGTTTCTGCAGAAATAATAGACTGAAACCGAGCAACCATATCAGGATAAGGGTGTGGGCCTACAACAGAGCCAATGATATAATGGGTGTCGACAGGATTGTTTATCCAATCCCTTAACGCTTCATTTGTAGCATCTTTTAGAGTTTTTGACCCTGATGTCGCTGGAATAACTTCGGCTCCCATCATCTTCATCCGTGCAACGTTTGGAGCTTGGCGTTGAATATCAATTTCACCCATATAAACCGCACATTGTATCCCTTTTAGTGCACACACTGTAGCGGTGGCAACACCATGCTGTCCTGCACCGGTCTCTGCGATGATACGCTTTTTACCCAAGCGTTCTGCTAATAGAATTTGGCCAATGGTATTATTGATTTTATGGGCTCCGGTATGGTTAAGATCCTCACGTTTTAAGTAAATGGTAGTTCCATATTTTTCCGATAGACGCTTGGCATGATATAAGGGAGATGGACGTCCAACATAATCGCTGAGCAGTTGATTAAATTCCTCCTGAAAGCTCTCTTCTTCGATAATCTTGAGATATTCTTCACGTAGCTCCTTCACATTCGGATAGAGCATCTCAGGGATATAGGCTCCTCCAAATGGGCCATAATATCCTTTTTCATTGACTTGATATATACTCATTTTTAATAGTATTTATACTTTGGCTTAATAGATCAATATCTTTTAACCCGGGTTCTACTTCAAATTTTGAATTTAAATCCAGGGCGTATAGCCGAGGATCATTTCTTTCTAGCGCTCTTTTGATATTTTCAGCGTCCAAACCACCGCTCAGAAAATAGGGCGTGATAAGTGTGTATTGGTCCAATAGGGACCAGTCAAATTGTAATCCCGTACCGCCGTAGGAATTGCTTTTCGTATCAAATAAAAAGTAATCTACAATATTGGCGTAAGAATCCAAAGCTATCCAATCAAAGTCTTGATCTACTCCGAAAGCTTTAACGATCGTAGCTTTTGATTTTTCTTTCAATTCGCGGCAGAATTCTGCAGATTCATCTCCATGTAGCTGAATTACATTTAATTTAAATTCAGTTTTTTTAACAAGAATTTCTGACAGGCTTGCATTGACGAAAACCCCAACCTTGTTTAGGTTCTCAAGCTTCTTTATATATATTGAAGAGTTTTCGCCAACATAACGTTTGGATTGATCATAAAATATAAATCCCATATAGTCCACTCCCAAAGAAGCTACAGCCGCTATATTGTCGGAATATTTCATACCACAAACTTTTATTTTGATCGCCATCTTATTTTTTAATTAGTTTTTGGAAGCTTCGCAAAGCTTTGCCTTCCATCAATGAGCTTTCAGCTTCATAAAAACAGTCACCGAAAGATTTTTCGGGATTAAATGTTTTAATAGCAAAGGCAGCATTGGTCAAAACAATATTATTTTGTACATCTGTCCCTTTGTTATTCAAGATAGATAAAAATGTTTTGGCAGCGTCTGCTACGCTGTCACCCCCGGTTAACTCATGCGCTGAAACCGTCTTAAAACCGAGATCTTCCATACTGTAGTAATTCTCCCCTTGATTATTGATTACCTTGAAATCGCCAGTCATGGATATCTCATCATATCCATCTAAAGCATGAATAATGGAATATTGTTTATTGGTGTTTTGATATAAATATCCATACAGTCTTGCTAATTCTAAACTAAATACACCAACAGATTGAAATCTTGGATTGGCCGGATTTGTCAATGGTCCCAGCATGTTAAAGAATGTCTTAACGCCTAGCGCACGGCGTATTGGAGCAACGGTTTTCATGGCCGGATGAAACAGCGGTGCATGTAGAAAACAAATATTGGCCTCATCAAGCTGACGTTGTAGTTCAGATTTATCGTTGCTAAATTGATAACCTAAATATTCCATGACATTGGATGACCCACAGCTTGAGGAGACGCCGATGTTACCGTGCTTCGCGACGTGATAACCAGCTCCAGCTGTAACAAAAGATGCTATCGTTGAGATATTGAAAGTATTTTTACCATCACCACCAGTACCACAAAGGTCAATTAAATTATAACCGTTAAACTCCAGTTTGAGGCATAAGTCATACATCGCATCTCTAAATCCCCCGAGCTCTTCAACACGGATACTTCGCATACCATAGGCCGTCATAAAAGCAGCAATCTGGTGGCTGTCATATTTGCCCATCGTAATGTTGGTGAGGATTTCGTAGGCTTCTTGCCGAGAAAATGTCTTGTATTCAAATAAATGAGCTAAAATTTCTTTCATGGTTAATTTAAATAAAAAAAGGCTTACCTAATTTAGGCAAGCCCATCATATCTTGATGTATTAATCAAATAATGCAATAGGATTTTGCCACAACGTTATCCGTTGCGCCACCACCAAGCTTTATTTGATACAGTTATTATCATTGTTATTTTTATTAATACAAATATGGTTGATAGAATTATAAAATGCAAGTGTTTTTATTGAAAAATTTTTAAGAAAGCATCATTACCCTCCTATTGCTTATAATTATGCTATACAATATAGTGTCAAAAGACTACTTGAATTTTTCTTTGATAGCGATATTTAAATAAGTGATATAAAATGACCTAGGTATAAGAGCTTAAGAGAAATTAGTAAAAAACAAAATGGGCTTTGTTATTGCCTTTAGAGACTAATGTGAGCGATGCAATTTTTTTATCACGAATGACTACAGCAAATACAAAACGTTTGAGATATTTGACAAAGTAAACTTGCTGCGGATCAATACCTTCTAGATCTATATCGCTTGTTTCTTTCCTTCCCGCTTGATCAAAGCTGAGATATTCCAATTTTTCAATATCCTTACTTTGTATATTTATCCTGATTTCGTCGATACTCGCCAATAAGTACTCCTGCATATCTTCTTCTTGTTTTTCTGATGTTATTAGGTCTTGACTTAGAATAACATCGGTAGCTAGATTATGATCATGTAGACGTTGGACAAACCTTTTTAAAACAACAATATTTTTATTGGCAATTTGTTGTTCTTGCGCAAATGAGCTTTGGCAGACCATACAGCTTATAAAGAAAAACAATAATAGCTTTAATTTTATCTTCATACCTATGAGACTTGTCTTTATTAAAATGGATTAAAACTATAGCATAAAAACCTTTGTGAGACACCATATGAGCTACACTGTATCGTCTACGAATGGCAGGAGCAGCCTTTAATAAAAAACGCCTTTATTTTAAAGGCGTTTTTTATTTTTTAGTATTCATCTTCATTGAAGAAGAAATCGTCTTTTGTTGGATAGTCGGGCCAAATTTCTTCGATATTTTCATATGGCTCGCCATCATCCTCAAGAGATTGTAAGTTTTCAATCACCTCAACAGGTGCACCCGAACGAATAGCGTAATCGATTAATTCATCTTTTGTTGCTGGCCACGGTGCATCTTCTAGATGCGAAGCTAATTCTAATGTCCAATACATATAAAAACAATTTAAGTTCTCTATTTTCGCAAAACTATGATTTAATTTAACTTAAGCAAGTAAATTGCATGTTATTTTTGAGGTTTTAATGTAAGTTGTTGATTTATAGTTTTATAATATTTTTAAATATTCTCGAAATCACTTCCCTTTTCATTTAAAGCATTCAATCTTGGGGACACTGATTTAATATCGGGGTTAGGATAATCATTTTCAATCAGCCCATCCCGCATACGTACAATACGGTGTGCATGTAACGCGATATCTTCTTCGTGTGTGACTAGAATGATGGTATTACCTCTAGAATGAATTTCTTCAAGTAGGCCCATAATTTCAATGGACGTTTTGGTGTCGAGGTTTCCTGTTGGCTCATCGGCAAGAATAATGGATGGATCGTTAATTAGTGCTCTTGCAACAGCAACACGTTGTCGTTGTCCTCCCGAAAGTTCATTGGGCCTATGGTCCATACGATGTCCTAAGCCCACGCTTTCTAGTGCAGCAGTGGCTTTTTCTTCCCGCTTAACCTTAGTATACCCCGCATAAATAAGCGGGAGAGCTACGTTTTCAAGTGCTGTATTCTTAGGTAAAAGATTAAATGTTTGAAAGACAAAACCAATTTCTTTATTTCTTACTTCCGCAAGTTCATCGTCAGTCATCTCGCTAACATTAATTCCATTGAGGATGTAATCTCCCCGGCTTGGTGTATCCAAGCAGCCAAGAATATTCATTAACGTGGATTTTCCTGAGCCCGAGGGCCCCATTAAGGCGACAAATTCTCCTTTATGGATATTGAGCGTTACAGAGCTTAAGGCATGAATTGTTTCAGCGCCAATCTGGTATTCTCTGGCAATATCCTTGATTTCGATTAAGATCTTTCCTGACATATTTTTTGGAGATTCTCTAGGTTATGAAAATACGATTTATTCTTCATAATCCAATGGGATTGCATTTTCTCATAGACCACTTTCTCCAATTCTGCTGCATTATCATCGTTAAAATCTTTGGTCTCTATCGGATTGAACACATGTATTTTAACAATTCCTGGTCGAGATCCCCTTTTCGAACCGTCATCGAAGAAGATATCCCAGGCATTTTCGATAATAATTGGAACTGTGGGTACATCGTTCTGAATCGCGATACGAAAGGCACCAGATTTAAATTTGTGTATCTGAGGTGGAAAACTATCGTCAATTTTTCCTTCTGGAAAGATAACGACACTTCGGCCATTTTGCACAAGTTCATTGGCGCGCTGGAATGCCTTGAATGACGATACTTTACTTCTTCTAGTGACGGGGATGTCTATTGTTTTGAAAAAAATTCGTGTCACCGGATTTTTAAGTAGTGAAGCTTTTCCGATAAATGAAAAAGGGGCGGGGCACAAATAGGTGAGGGCTGTTATATCCAGGACTGAAGTATGATTGGGACACAGTACCATGGAACGGTTCCAATCTATTTTTGATTCATAGCTGACTTTAAAAAATACACCGGCCAGCGCCGACCCACCAACTGATACCCAGCGCCTCATCCGCGCAATTTTGGCATAGTTTATTTCGGGACGCAGTGCTAAAAAATAGATATAAGGGAAAAATAAGACGAAAACAAGGAGAACACTGATAAAGTACCAATACCGATGGATTTTTTTAAGCAATAGGATCATACAAGTCAACTAATTTTGACCTAAAGTAAAGAAAGAAAATGGATAATTAATTACCCATTTTCTTTTTTAGTCTACTGTGAAGCCGTATTTTCTGTAAATGAACTTCGCTGTCGGCGATTTCATGAATTTTAAAAAGTCATCGGCAGCCCGGGGATGTGGCGCATTTTTTAACTTAGCAGCAACGTAGCTTGCATTGGTGTTGTAAGCATCCGGAATGATAATTCCTTCAACAGGATGACCAATGAGTTTTTGGTATACTACTTCTGAAGTCCAGACTGGAGCCGCGTCTGCCTGATTGTATAATATCCGCATAGGGCTCTCGCGATGGTGAATCTTGGTTAGGTAAGTACTGCCATCTTTGACCTTATCTTCCATGATTTTCTTGACGAGCTGTTCGCCGCCCGCTTTTTTATAGGATGCTTTGATCTGTTCATCGATTCCTTCCCATTGAGGGTTAGGCATGCTAATACGAATATTTTCCTTTCCCAGATCATTCAATGTGCTGACATTGCCAGGATTTCCTGCTGGAACCATTAAACAGATATTGTTGTAGCAATAAACCTGTGTATAGCTGAAATAATCTGCCATTTCATTGATCGCTCTTTTACTTGCGGTATAAACATCTGGCTTATGTGTAAGACGTAGATTACCTATCGTGATTGATCCGCCTTTAATCTGCTTAGCTAAAATGCCTGGTGGGAGAGTTTCAACAAAAATACGCTCGTATTGTGGGTATTCTTTTTTGAATGATGCAACTAGATCATCGACCACCATAAATTGATTGCCCGCGAAAAAAACGGTAAGCTGCGGATTTTCGATATCACCATATAAGTCTGGAATATTGTCTATCCCGGGTACCGTAAAATTCAGCGCTGATTCGGGTGGATTATTCCAAGGTGGGTCAAAACGATGCTCTTGTGCTTTAATTTCCTGGGCTCCCAATAATGCGATTGTTAGACCAAGCAGTAGAAAATTTTTCATTATACTTATGGTTTAACGATAACCCAACCTTCATTTGCTCGTAAGATTAATTCACCATTGCCACTGGGTACGTAGCCTATAAAATCAAATAGCTCTTCTTTGGCAATATGTTTCTCTTCCAAAGTATTTAAGCATTGGGCTATGATAACACCTTTCTCTACCAGATCCTTCAATGGTTTCTCATACTGACTGTTCTTTTTTAAGTAAGCTTCTGTACCACCAGAAAATGCAACTAATTCAACCTGCAAGTGCCCCTTTAATCGCGGGTCTTTTAATACATTGTTAATATTACGGATTGCTTTTTCAATTGTTTTTGGATCATTACTGTCCAACTGATAGATCGCTTTATACGTTTTTTTCTTTGCAACAGCACCAGTGTATTGCTGATTATTGAGCAACAATTTGTTTTCCTGTGCTTTCGCTTGTATAGTCGTTATCGCTAAAAGAATACAAGCGATTGTAAATTGTTTTTTCATATTTATTATTGATTTAATGGGGTGTCTACGGTTAGAAATTATAAGGACCGCGTTTATGTTGTTCTATGCTTATGTTATCGGCGTACGGGGGGTATGGGCTGTCTTTGGGCTTTCTGTTTAGATTGGGATAGTCCAATTGCTTATTTGATTTTTGGGGCCTATCGAAAGAATTGATATATGCTGCGACATCATAGGCCTCATCGTCCTTCAATTGCGGTGCGTCATAAGTTGCGCCCAAAGGCATATTAGCTTTGATAAAACGGGTAGCGGTAAGTAATCGTGCCATTCCAGCACCATCATTGTAGCTATCTTTTCCCCATAAGGGAGGATATTGATATCCTTTTCCAGCCACTTGCGGAAGACCTTGTCCATCCTTTCCATGACAGCTTGTACACTTGTTCTCAAAAACCAGCTGACCATGTTTCAAGTTTGCAGCGCGGTTGGGAATATCCATTTTAATAAATCCTTGACCTGCCAGCCGACCCTTGTTAACGGTATTTACGCTAATATTCTTAATATAGGTGACGATAGCTCTCATCTCTTTGCTGTTTTCTGGTATGGCTCGGCCGTTCATGCTTCGCTCAAAACAACCATTAATACGTTCTTCGAGTGATTCAATCTTATTTTCCCGTGCGATATATGTTGGGAAAACATTCGTGAGACCAACATATGGAGCCGCAAAAGCTTTTGTGCCACCATTGAGATGGCAGCTGCTACAGGCAAGCTTGTTCCCTATTTTGACTTCCCCATCATAAAAATAATCGTAGGTTCTTTTAATTAGATGTTCACCATAACGGGCCATTTCGCCCTCGGGATTATCATTGAAGGAAATTCCTTTGAATTGGGAAACGTGGGTAACAAGCGAGTCGTTGCGTATTTCAAGAGAATCTGGTTCTCTTTGATGTCCCTCATATTTTAACGGAAATACACATAAAGTTGTACACGTAATGATCAATGCGACAATGATCCAGCTTAGGGCTTTTAAATAATTTGTCAGACTTTTATAATCCATTACACTAATTTATTTGTACAAATCTAGTTGCCTCAACCCCGAAATTAAAACCCCGTTTTTTTATGAGATATAACCTTTAGTTATAACCCGAAGTTTTGTCGCAGGCAGAATTGTAGAAACTGATTAGGCGTGCCCGAAAGACCTCCATACAAATGGGTAAAATAAAAGTAACGTTCTATTTTCAGTTGTGGAATATCGATAATGGTCAGCAAATTATTTAATACTTCTTTTTGAACCGTATGAATAGACAAAAAAGCGAAGCTGTCGCGACGGGCTAGGTAGCCTTTTATACTCTCTGTTGAAGGTAAGATCATTTCTATATGTACTGCTGATAAGTTAATGCGATTATCTTTTAGTGCGTTCTCAATAATTGTTCGTGTCCCCGAACCTTGTTCGCGTAGTACCAAAGGCAGTCGTGTCATGTCTGACAATGCAGGTTTTTTTAATTGTGCTAATAGTGGGTTTTTGCTATTTGTGACTAGGACGAGCTCATCCTTCATAAAAGGAATATATTTCAGGGCTCTATTGTCTGTAGAACCTTCAGTAATACCTAGGTCCAATGTTTTATCGATAAGTTGTTCTTCAATGCTGCGGCTATTGGATTGAAAAGACTCGATGCGATTGTTAGGATATTGCGTTAGAAAGTCGGCAAGTAAAGCTGGTAAAACGTATTGAGAAATAGTTGTACTAGCCCCTAAAATAAGTTTTCCTTTTCGGCCTTCCTGCAATTCTTGTATTTCTTGGCCAGCCTGATTATACAGCGTAATAATCTGTTGGGCATATTTATATAAAATTTGACCTGAATCAGTGAGGTTGAGGTTGTTTCCCTTTCTTTCGAAGAGCGGTACTCCGAGTTTCTTTTCCAGTTCTTGGATATTTTTGCTTACTGCAGGTTGCGAGATGAAAAGTGCCGAAGCAGTTTTGGTGAAATTAAGGTGTTGAGCTGCAGTATAAAAAACAATTAAGCGAAAATCAAAATCCATAAAACGATAAAAGGTTATTTCTAAAATTTAAAAATAACCCTTTATCTAATGAAAAACTAAATTATTTACTTAGTTCTGCGTAATATTTATGAAATAATGGAATTGTTGAAATTCCCATGAGATAATTCTCAATACCATATTTTTCATTTGGCGAGTGTAGGTTGTCGCTATCCAAGCCAAAGCCCAAAAGCACTGTTTTTAAACCTAGTACTTCTTCAAAAAGAGCAACGATTGGAATAGAACCGCCGCCACGGGTAGGGATAGGCTGAACACCAAATGTTTCATGCAGGGCTTTTTCTGCAGCTTTGTAAGCGACGCTGTCAGTCGGTGTCACAACTGGTTCACCACCATGGTGAGGTTTGACCTCTACCTTCACATAATCTGGGGCAATAGCTTCAAAATGTTTTTTGAAAAGTTCTGTAATACGTTGGGAGTTTTGGTTTGGCACAAGGCGCATGGAGATTTTTGCATTCGCTTTCGAAGGCAATACGGTTTTGGCTCCTTCACCAATATATCCACCCCAAATACCATTTACTTCTAAGGTTGGGCGAATACCGGTACGCTCTAGTGTCTTAAAGCCTTTCTCTCCCCAGACATTTTGAATACCAAGGTCTGCTTTGTATTCTTCAATGTCAAAAGGCGCTTCATTTAATGCTTTGCGTTCTTCGGCAGTTAATTCGACAACGTCATCATAGAATCCTGGAATAGCGATATGATTGTTCTCATCATGTAACGACGCGATCAGTTTTGCTAATATTGTCGCCGGATTGGCAACAGCTCCTCCATATACGCCGGAGTGTAGATCTCTGTTCGGACCAGTAACTTCCACTTCGACATAAGAAAGCCCACGTAAGCCAGTTTCTAAGGAAGGTTGCTCCATGCTAATCATCGATGTGTCCGAAATAACGATAACATCAGCTTTCAGTCTTTCTGTATTTTCTTTAACGAAGGTACCTAAATTGACTGAGCCAACTTCCTCTTCACCCTCAATCATAAATTTGACGTTACATGCCAAGGCATTATTTTTAATCATGTATTCGAAGGCTTTTACATGCATATAAAATTGACCCTTGTCGTCGGCAGAACCACGTGCATAAATTTTGCCATCACGGACTGTCGGTTCGAAAGGAGGGGTATCCCACAACTCATATGGATCAGCAGGTTGTACGTCGTAATGCCCATAAGTCAATACAGTAGGTAGCGCCGGGTCAATAATTTTTTCTCCATAAACGATTGGATTACCAGCAGTAGGACAAACTTCTACATTGTCGGCTCCTGCTTCACGCAATTTCTGAGCAACAAATTCAGCGGTCTTCTCCACATCTCCTTTAAATTTAGGATCAGCACTTACTGACGGTAAACGCAATAAATCAAACAACTCATCTAAAAAACGTTGCTTGTTTGCTTCTACATATTCTTTAATGTTTTGCATATTGTTTGTGTTTGAAACAAATTTACACAAATGAACACATTTAACTCAATTTGTTGTAACCTTTTCGGGAATGACGGTGACTAATGAGTAAACTAATTCAAATAATTATGGAAAAGCAATCAGTAGCAGCCGTTTTGGGCGTCGGATTATTTACGTGTATTACCTTGTGTGTTTATTTTATTATGCGTTATCGGAGTACCGCAGTACATGTTCCCGGCGAGAGCAGAAAAAGGGAGCCTATAGATTGGCAAAAGCCGGGGATTTTGGTTCTAGGTATCGGAATTGGTTTATTCATTGTCGGTGTATTGGACAATTATATCAAGACTGATTTGCCGGATTCACTCGCCGTAGCAATTTTGATTATTTCTGCAGGGCTTGCAATGATAATTGCTAACCGATTGGATAAAAAACGCGATATTTAACCCACCAATGGATGAGATCTATATTCGGAAAGTTCTGTCAGGTGACGTGGAGTCTTATCGTTATTTTATAAAAACGTATCAGGATATGGCATTTTCTGTCGCTCTTTCTATTGTAAAGGAAGAGCATTTGGCAGAAGATGCCGTTCAGGAAGCATTTATAAAGTGCTATCAATCGCTGTCATCCTTTAAAGGAAAATCCAAATTTAGTACCTGGTTTTACCGGATTGTGGTGCATGTGGCTTTTAATGCCATTCGCCATAAGAAACTAGACATGGTCAATTTTGATCTATCCCATCATGACACGTCGCATGAGGATTCTGTATTGGATGAAATCATCGAACATGAACGAAAAGAAATGATCAACGATGCACTCACTATCCTGCCTGCCCGGGAGTCTGTTGCGTTACGCTTATTCTATCTCGAAGAACAGTCGATGGATGAAATTCAGGAAATTATGGGGTGGACATTAGCAAATACAAAAGTGATCTTGCACCGGGGCCGTAAAAATATGCACATCATATTGAGTCAGTTAATTAAAAAAGCAGAATATTATGGATAAGCAGCATGAAAAATTCAGTAAGGTTATGCAAATGAGCAAAGTAGAAGTGCCATTCGGCGATTTTGAACAACGGATCATGGGTAGTATCGCAGCACTTGAGAAAAATAGAGAGAAAGCGCTGTCAAATAAAAAATATGCAATTACATTTTTTCTCCTGGGAACCGTTTGCGGAATCATGTTGAATAACTATCTCATGGCCAAAATTGAACTGGCAGACATAAACCCAAATATTAAAAATTATAGTGGGATAGCTTGCCAAATATCTTTTGCCGTGTTGATATGTTTCTTCTGTCTCCAGTTGTGGCAGTTGATCTATATGCAACAGAAGAAACATTATCCATTATCGTAAAAAGTCTTTTTTTGGTGGAATATACAGGATCTGAGTTTTTGCGAAATGGACTTTCTTGTTTCCGTCGATTACTAGAGCTAGATGCGAGAATCCATCTTTCAAGAAATAAAATTAAATTTACTGTAACAAAACATTGGTTTTATCTACTAATGTTATATTTATAATAATTCACTATCCAACAATTTTATGAGAAGAGTTTTACAAATGCTCTTATTTTTTATTTTTGCTATTCCTGGTCTGGCCTTAGGTCAATCCAAGATTGCTGGAAAAATAAGTGATGTAAAGGACCAATTAAAGTTATCAGACGCAACAATCATGCTGTTGACTGCTAAAGACTCTATATTAACAGGCTTTACAAGATCTGACGAAAATGGTCTGTTTTCCTTAGCCAAGCCCGATACAGGATCTTATGTGCTCATTGTGAGTTATCCCAAGTATGGCGATTTTTATACGGAGATTCAACCTGGTGTGGATTACTCCAGATTGGCTATTGGTATGACAAATACAGCTACATTATTACAAGAGGTTATTGTTACTGGCCGTATTCCGATTACAATTAAAGGCGATACCACAGAATATGATGCCGGTAGCTTTAAAGTGGAAAAAAATGCCAAGGTCGAAGATTTGCTAAAAGCTTTGCCCGGAATCACCGTTGATGCGTCCGGAAAGATTACTGCACAAGGTAAAACAGTGAAGAGAGTATTGGTAGACGGAGAGGAGTTTTTTGGCGACGATCCGACCTTGGTGACGCGCAATATCCGATCGGATATGGTGGATAAAGTTCAGGTTTACGAGAAAAAATCAGAACAGGCCGAGCGAACTGGGGTGGATGATGGTCAGCGTGAGCAAACCATCAATGTTAAGTTGAAGGACGGTTCCAAAAACGGCATGTTTGGGAAAGCACTTGTTGGAGGGGGGACCGACGACTACTATATGGGGCAATTGATGCTGAACAAATTTAAGGGAGCACAGAAAATATCCTTATATGGGCTTTTTGGTAACAATGGTACAACGAGCATGAATTGGCAGGATGCACAAAAGTATGGTGGTGATTCGGGGGTATCTTATGGTGAAGACGGATCGATGAGCTGGTCCAGTTTTACAGATCCTTTTTCAGGAGAAGGGGTAGTTGGTGTACCTAAGGCTATAAATTCGGGCGTTAACTTCTCAGATAAATTTGATAAGGATAAACATACAGTTAACATGAATTACAAATATGGACGATTGAGCAGCGATGGAAATGATGAAACGATTATGAGCGGTTTGATCAATAACAAATCAGTGAAGAATGTTGATACTGAAAATGACCAGCATCGTGCCAATCTGAAATATGATCTGAAATTAGATTCATCAAATCTGCTGACCATACGAGGTGGAGCATCCAGAAAGAATCTTTGGTCAGATAACAAACGTGAAGCTTATCAGTTTGGCCAAGACGCAGATACAACCATTGCCGAGAATACAAGGGAATTGGTGAAAAATAACATCAACGAGTTCAACTTTAGCGCCTATTTTACCCATAAATTCAAGAAAAAAGGACGCTCTTTTACATTTGATGGTCAATGGAAAAGAAATGAGATGAAAGGTACTGGGCATCTCAACTCCGATCTGAGAAATTATGGACTAAAAACAGATTCATTGACAGATCAAAGTAAGGTGCGCAATAATACAAGCGATGTGCTGAGTGCTTCAATTTCCTATACCGAACCCTTATCCAAAATTTGGAATCTTGTTGTCGGAACAGGAATTGAGCAGAGCAACAGTAGTTCTTTAGTGGAATCTTTCAATAATGATGGACAGGGGAATTATAATCAATTGGACCGCCGGTTCAGTAATAACTATGATTTTGATCGCAACAGTAGTCAATACAAATTAGCCATAGTTCATACCACTGAAAAATTTAAGTTCACGGTTGCTAACAATTTCAATAATGACAAACTGAAACAGTTCAATAACTATACGATCCAAGGGATTACGAGAAGCTACTTTACGTATAATCCAAATGTAAGTGCAGGCTATTCTTTTACGAAAAGTAAGGGTTTATGGCTGAACTATACCGGTAAAAATCAATTGCCTTCCATGAGTCAAATTCAACCGATCTTAGATAACTCAGATCAGATTAACCGTTATTTAGGGAATGAAAACTTAAAACCATCATTTAGGAATTCATTGAATTTGAATTATAACTCTTTCCGTGTATTGAGTGGAAATTATCTCTATGTCGGAGGTAATATTTCTACAGAAAAGAATCCAATTACGCAGAATATTGATACGCTAAAAGGAATAAACACTTATACTTGGAATAATGTGGTGGGCAAAACAAATACTTCCCTGAATGTCTGGTCTGGAGTTTACTTCAAATTGAGTAAAAAACTAGGACTGTCAAATTCACCACAGTTTTATGTGAATATGAGTGACAACTATAATATGTTCAATCACCAATTGAATAAAGTAAATACGACGAATTTCAATTTTACGTATAATTTCAAGAGAGATACCAAAACTGGTCTAAATTTCGATCTGAACTTTAGTCCACAATATCGTTTGATGAAATCAAGTTTGGAACGCAATACCAACAGCAACGGTTTTGTATTTGCTTCCAATGGAAGTGTGGAGTATTTTTTCAACAAAACATTTAAGGTTTATACCAATTATACTTACTCCTATGAAGCCGCTACAAAAGCATTTGACGAGAAGTTTGAGCAGTTTCTGTTGCATCCGGGTGTGAGTAAGAAATTCTTGAAAGACGAATCATTGGTCTTGGATTTTATGATCAACGATATTCTTAATCAGAATAAAGGCTTTAGCCGCTCGGCATCGACTTCTGTCTTCACCCAACGCCGGTATGATACGATACGCAGATATTATATGCTTAAACTATCATGGGATTTTACAAAAATGTTTTTATAAAATATTAAGCAAGATACAATGTTAAAATATATCTTTTTTCTCCTTTTCTGTTGTTCTGCCCTAGGTTTAAAAGCACAGTACGTGCTATTTGGACGAGCTGGGACAATTTCCTACGACAAAACGATGTACATGAAGAATATCGTAACTAAAAAATTTATCAGTAAGGCCGATAATAACTCAAAGCAGTTTTTTGAGCGTATAGTACCTAGGTTGCCGGAAAGTGCGATATTGAAGAAATCTCTGAAATTCAATACTACAGAGACTTTATTTGAATCTATAAAAGATGATGGGCTGGACGCTGAGATTAAACAGTACATTATGATGCTTGCATTGGATTTTGATGCAACAACACTTTCCAATATGCTTAACCGATCGTTTTTGAGATATAACGATATAGTAGGTGAGAAGATCATCGTTCAGGACTCGATGAAGCGTATCAAGTGGAAAATCACAGATGAGTATCGCGAGATTGCAGGGTATAATTGTAGGAGGGCCAATGGTATTACACCAGACTCTATTTATGTCATTGGCTACTATTGCAATGAAATTCCCATCAGCGGCGGTCCCGAATCTATCAATGGTCTGCCTGGGATGATTTTAGGGTTAGTGGTGCCAAGTCAGCACGTTTCCTATTTTGCAACAAAAGTCGAATTTAGTAACACCGTTGTGATGGATAAAAAGAAGTTAGAGAACACTAAAGTGAAACGTTTGTCAAGAAAGGCGATGACCGATCAGTTTACAAGTGTACTATCTGAGCACATGAATAAAGAAACTGTTCAATTTATTATGGAACTTGGCAATTTATAAACATTGCAAAATGCTGTTCCAATGATAATTACCTTTTTGTCAGCTAACTTGTAATACAAAGTAAAAACGATGGAGGGGAAAAGGTCTATGAGAGACTGCAGCCTTCTAAAAAAAGGCCTTTCATTTGAAAGGCCTTTTTTATGTTAACTCCGAAAAAGACTATTTTCCGTCGTTTTTCTTAGCAGTTACTTCGTTACGAATTTCTTGTGCTAAAGTTTTGATTTCTTGTAATCCTTTACGTACACGTGTACCAGCTGCAGAATTACCATTGTTGAAGAACTTGTCTGCGTCAGCTTCGATAGAAGCTACTAACTCTTTTAATTTTACGTAGTTTTCCATTTTTTTATAATTATAATTTTAGTTTTTATGGTTTTTCCTAAACACTCCTTAAATATACAAAAACGAATCAAATAGAAAATAAATTTCGTTTTTTTTATTCGAAAAAGCTGAAAAAACTATTCAACAATCTTTAGTTCGTCAATAATGTTGGTCGCCCCTGCAAATTTATCGATGATAAATAATACATAACGAATATCCACTGAAATTGTACGTTGTAGCTTATGGTCAAAGATTACATCACCAGCCATTGCTTCAATATTACCATCAAAAGCTAGGCCAATTAATTCGCCATTACCATTTATTACTGGCGACCCGGAGTTTCCGCCTGTTATGTCGTTGTCACTTAGGAAGTTTACTGGTAAATATCCTTTTTTGTCCGCATAGCGACCATAGTCCTTATTATTATACAGGTCAATTAAACGTTGTGGTAAATCAAACTCCTCATCACCTTTTTTGTACTTTGCAATGGTACCTTTTAATGTCGTGTAAAAGTTCTTGTCAGCATCGTTACGCGGATCGTTTGGTAAGCCTTTTATCGAACCGTAAGTTAACCGCAAAGTACTGTTGGCATCCGGATAGAATTTACCTTTTGGATTCGAGGCCAATACCCCGGCAACATACTTACGATAAGCAGCTTCAAATTTGTCGTCCTGGATTTTCCAGTTAGGATCGGTTTGACGATATCTATTGAGTAAAGCTGAAGAAAGTTTATACAATGGGTCATTTGCCAAGATTTCAGCATTCGGAGTGTCCAAGTAATTGTTCAGGCGTTCAGCCGAAGCGAAGATGCTGTTCTTCACAGCTTCTTTGACAAAAGCTGTAAAGTCGCCATTGTTCTTAGCTGCCAATTCTGCAATATATGGTGCAATATTTCCAGCCTTTTTAGCATACAGGTTCAATTCGTCAATCAATACTTGCTCTTCAAGAGGCATGTACATCTTTTCATAACCCGCATCTATGGCAGATTTTAAACGTGGGAGAATTGCATTCCTTTGGGCTTCGTCTCCAGCAGTATATACTTCCAATCCGGATCCGATTGAATAGGGAAGAGCTGCAATCGCACTGGAACGCAACATGCCCATTAAATAGTTGTCATGTCTAGCTTTATCGTTCGTTGCTGCATAAAACTCATTGATTGTCTTGATGACATCACCATATTCGGCTTTATTTGCAGTTTTATTGGCCCATTTGTCAAATTTAGCCTCGTCTTTTGCTTTTGCTTCCGCCGTTTTATGCAATGTCAAAGCGTCAATCATCCCTTGACGATTTTTCCAGTAATTCGCTACTTGAGAGTATTTAGACGCGTAGTTCAATTTGACCGCTTGATCTTGATCCATAAATTTTTTCATCGCATCCATACCAGTTTTAGACGCTTCTACCCATGCTGGATAGGCGAATTTCACATTCTGATTGATCCCTCCTGAAGGCATCCAACGGTTTGTACGACCAGGGTAACCTAAAATCATCGCAAAATCTCCTTCTTGAACACCTTTTAAGCTTACAGGAAGGAAATGCTTAGGTTTCAAAGGAACATTGTCTTGTGCATACTCTGCTGGATTCCCATTCTTATCAGCGTAGACACGGAAAATTGAGAAGTCACCAGTATGACGTGGCCATTCCCAGTTATCGGTATCACCACCAAATTTTCCAATGCTATTTGGAGGGGTTCCTACCAACCGAACGTCATTGTAATCTTGGTATACAAAATAATAGTACTCGTTGCCTTGGTAGAATGATTTTACCTCAACCACGTACTTCCCGTTTTCGCTATTTTCCTTTTGGATTTTAGCCGTCTCAGCTGCGATGATCTTTTTACGTTCATCTTCAGACATTTTGTTGTTCACCAGACCTAAGATTCGCTTGGAAACATCATCCATACGAACGAAAAAGCGAACCGACAGAGATTTTGGCTTTAGTTCCTCAGATTTGGATTTGGCCCAAAAGCCATTTGTCAAATGATCATTTTCCGGCGTAGAAAGTTCGGCAATGGCACCATATCCACAATGGTGGTTAGTAAATACCAAGCCTTGGTCTGAAACGATTTCTGCTGTACATCCGCCGTTGAATTGTACAATTGCATCTTTTAGACTAGAGTTGTTAATGCTGTAGATTTCTTCGGCACTTAAACGAAGTCCTTTTTTCTGCATATCTGACTCATTCAGACGCTTCAAATACATTAAAAACCACATCCCTTCGTCGGCAAATGCAGTAAAGCCTGTTGTTATGAACAACAAACACATCCATAATTTTTTCATATCAACCTGATAAAAAGTTTGTTTATACAGTACAAAAATGCTTTAATTCTCTTAAAAACCAAAATATTAGACTTTATAATGTGCTTTTCGCCAATTTTTATGTCAATTAAAAGTAAATGTGTGTGGTATTGATCGCCAAGGAAAGCCAAATGGACTCTTTTCCTTATCTTTGCAAGATGCAGCAATCATTTGAAAATTTTAAATTCAATAAACAGATCTTAAATGCGATAGCGGAGGCGGGGTATCAACACCCGACCGAAATCCAAGAAAAGGCAATTACCCCCATATTGGCCGGACAGGATGTGATGGGAATCGCTCAAACGGGAACTGGAAAGACGGCGGCGTTTGTGCTGCCTATGCTGATGAAGCTAAAGTATGCTCAAGGAAGTGATGCACGGGCGTTGATTTTAACACCGACAAGAGAGCTAGCCATGCAGATAGACGAAAATATCAAACTATTTTCTACTTATCTCGATTTGCGTTCAGTGGTTCTCTATGGCGGATTAGGACCAAAAACTCAGATAGAGACGCTCGAAAAAGGAATAGATATAATCGTGGCGACACCAGGTAGATTTTTAGACCTGTATCTCGAGGGGCATATTGTTGTCAAATCGCTCAAGTTTTTGGTCTTAGACGAAGCAGATAAAATGATGGATATGGGCTTTATTAGTAAAATCCATCGCGTTTTGGAAATCGTACCCCGCAAACGTCAAAACTTATTGTTTTCGGCTACCATGAGTGAACTCGTACGGAAAATAGCAGGTGATTTCTTAGCATTCCCGACCGTAATTGAGGTGTCAGAACAAGCCACACCAGCAAAGACAGTTAGTCAGGCATTGTATGTTGTTCCCAACCAAAAGACAAAATTGAATTTACTTCAGCATCTTCTGAAAGATGATGAAGCCTTTAGCCGATTGATTGTTTTCTGTAAAACAAAGCAAGTTGCGGACAACGTCTTCCACTTTTTGGAGCGTAAATATGGTAAAGATGAGGTTCGTGTTATTCATGCCAATAAAGGTCAGAATACACGTATCAATTCTATCAATGCATTCAAGGAAGGAAATGTTCGTATTTTGGTCGCAACTGATGTCGCTGCGCGTGGGCTTGATGTTTCGAATGTGAGCCATGTGATTAATTTTGAAGTCCCTATTGTTATTGAAGACTATGTGCACCGTATTGGACGCACTGGACGCGCCTTTAATGAAGGTGATGCAATTACGTTTTGTAATGAGGCTGAGAAGTATTACGTTCGTAAGATAGAAAAGTTAATCAAGCAAAGTATACCTGTATATCCAATCCCTGAAGATGTCTTTATAGAGAAGACACCTTTTCATGAAAAACAAGACATTGCGCGCGAGATTGACAATCAGAAGCGAAAAGACAATCCAGATTTTCAAGGTGCTTTTCACGAGAAAAAATATGTTATCAAACAGAAAGAGGTCCGAGATGCACAGCGCGCTTCCGGATTTAAACCAAAAGCAAAAAGTAAAAGTAAGTCTGCAGGCGGAAAATCGGGAGGAACTAATCGTAATTTTAAAAAACGCTAATTTATTAAGTCGTGCGCTTTACTCCACTAAATATCGCTAGTGCAAGCCTTGTTGCCTGGTTTGTCATGGAAAATTCCGCTGATGAAAAGGCGCTGTTTACTTGGGGTGCATTTATCCTACTGTTGCTGATATTCACCCTAGTTGATATCGCATTTAGGGTCTTTGTAAAGCAAAATAAAAAGATGTGGTTATTACAATTAGCTTTTTTGGTAGTTGTTTGTGTGACCAGTTTAATTGTCAAAGTAACCTTTGCGTAAGAAATCAAATTAAAAATAATAGACAGGTTATGTCTTGAATTAATGGAGAATATCACCATATTACGAAACATAGCTCAATATAAATAGTTCAAATAATATTTAAGATGAAAAAAGCTGAAATAAAACTACAGGTAGAATTAGATGAAAACAACGTGCCTGAAAATATCATGTGGTCGTCTACAGATGGCAATAGTGCAGAGGAGTTACCTGCAAAAGCCATATTTCTAGCCTTATGGGATTCACATTATAAGAATTCAATGCGTATCGACCTTTGGACTAAAGATATGCCCTATGATGAGATGAAGCGCTTTTTCTATGAGACTTTGCAAACATTGGGAGATTCTTTTATCCGTTCTTCAGGAGGCGATCCGATGGCGGAAAAAGTTATTGGTGACCTACGTGACTACTGTGCGCATTTTGCCGATAAAATGGAAGTTTTAATGCCGCAACAATAGGTTATAACATTTAATAATAATATTTGACCATGCAGTACTTCTTAGTAAAATCTGAACCATTTAAATATAGCTGGGAGCAATTTAATAAAGATGGACGCACCTTCTGGGATGGTGTCCGCAATTATCAAGCTAGGAATAATATCAAAGCGATGAAAGAAGGGGATCTGGTTCTATTCTACCATAGCAATGAAGGAAAGGAAGTTGTGGGAATAGCCAAAGTAGTAAAAGAATTTTATCAAGATCCAACAACAGATGATGAGCGGTGGGTTGTAGTTGATCTGGAACCTGTAGAGACACTGAGTACCCCAGTTACACTAGAAACTATTAAGGCAGATGAACAGTTGCAGGATATCGCCTTGGTGAGACAGGGACGTTTGTCTGTTATGCCGCTTAAACCTGAAGAGTTTGATCGAATTTTGGCACTTGGCAACGCGTAGGCTATCGCGAATGAACAAGACCAACATATGCGATATAATTAAAAAAGGGAAAACGTTGCGTTTTCCCTTTTGCTTTTTTAAACAGTATGTGAACAAACAAATTTAGGCATCAGTTCTTTTGGCTAAAAAGGTTGACCAATGCTTGTAATTTTTTTGCATTTTCCGGCTTTAATTTCCCTGCAAGAATGAGACGCAGTTCTCTTCGCTGTAATGCATCTTCATATGCTTTGCGTTCTGAATCTGTTTCTGGAATTAATAGCGGTACCGCTTTAGGATTATTATCCGAATCAACAGCAACAAAGGTATAATAGGCTTCGTTTGTTTTTACACGGGTGCCTTCCGGTAAATTAGACGCGAAAATTTCCATGCGTACTTCCAAAGAACTATTAAACGCACGTGTTACTTGAGCTTGTATCGTGACGACCTCACCCAGTCTAATGGAGCGCTTAAAAGATACATTGTCAACAGATACTGTTACGACGACATTGCTACAGTGTTTTTGAGCAGCAATGGCCGAACAGATATCCATCCAATACAATAAACGGCCACCCATCAAATTTCCAAATGTATTGGTATCGTTGGGTAATACCAATTCGTTCATCTCTGTGTATGACTCTCGCGCAAATTTCTCTATCATATCATTATTTGTCATTATCGTCCAAACGTTTTGAATTGATTATCTATGCTAGCCAAAGCATCCGTAAATGACGTCGGCACATAACCCAATTCAGCGTTAGATCTAGTCAGATCAAAGCCTGTGTGCCGTGGCCTGTTTTCTGCCTGTCCAATGCTGGCAGCGCTGATCTCCGAAATCAATCCTTTATCTAGCTGCCAGTAGTCCGCAATTTGGTAGACAGCCTCATGGATTGACATCAGCTCAGCACCTGAAATGTGAAACATTCCCTGCGCCTCTCGGTCAATTGCGAGTTGACAAGCATAAGCCAAATCATCCACAAAGGTAGGCATTCTCCATTGGTCATTGACTACTTTTATGGGCTCATTTTGTGACAACTTACTTTTAGCCCATAATACAAGATTGGAACGGTTGGGGTCAGCATTGATTCCGTAGACTAATATCGTCCGTAGGATAGCATATTTACAGCCAGACTGCGCAAGCACTTGTTCGGAAGCATATTTACTCTTGCCATATTGACTTTGCGGATTGGGAAGATCTGTTTCAATGTAAGGTGCATTTTTTTTCCCATCAAAAACAAAGTCTGTAGATAAGTGAATCAATTGTGTTTGTTGCTCAGCACAATAGGCGCCGAGATAGCCAACAAGATCGACATTAAGCAATTGACAAGTCGCTTGATCTGCTTCACAAGCTTCTACACTCGTCATGGCTGCAGTATGGACAATTGTATCAAAAGTTTGCGCAGACAAAAAATCTGTTAACTGTGTACGGTCCAATAAGTCTACTTGAAAGAAAGCGTAATCCGCTTGATTCGGGTTTCGGTTTGGACCTTTTGAAAGAGCAACAACATCATATTTGTCATTGCTAGCAAGTAAATCAACGACTTTTTGACCAAGGAATCCATTGGATCCTGTCACTAGAATTTTTTTCATCAACAATAATTAAATGATATCCAAGCACCTGTTCATAGAGACTCATTTACGCTATCTCAAGTGCGCTGTTTAGTTTATTTGTGTATATCTACAAAGCGGCTTATCTATTCGTGATGTAGCATTTGTGCAGACAAAAAGTTAAAGTGTCACATTTCGCTAAACGTCAGTCCGCTTTTTATTGTTTAATTGGTCCATACAAAATCCATTTTATTGGATTGTTTCATAATATTTTCAACTACTGTTTTTTCAAGATCTAATATGGATTTTAAAGCGTTGTAATCGATTTTATCGGCATCATCAGTCGGCATATGGTAGTCTGGGTGTCCGCCCGTATGGAAAAACAATACCGGTATATTCTTTTTGTAGAATGAAGTCTGGTCAGAGCCGCCATTCCCATCCCGGCTTAGATTAAATTTTATAGGTGCCTGAATATCTTCGAATATCGCTGGCCATTGGCTACTTGTTCCGTAACCGATTACAGCGAGACCATTGCTGGGATTATAGCGACCAATCATATCCATATTGAGCATGGCTGTGATTTTTTCCAAGGGTAGGGTAGGGTGTTCCGTAAAATATTTAGAACCAACTAAGCCCAGTTCTTCTGCGCCGAAAGCAATAAACAGTAAGTTGTAGGCTTCTTTTTTATTGTTGCTGCTGAAATAACGTGCGAGCTCTAATAAGCCAGCAGTGCCAGAAGCATTATCGTCGGCTCCGTTATGTATTTTGCCTACCCCTAAGGAATCTTTTGAACTTCCTTGGCGGCCTGTTCCAAGATGATCGTAATGTGCGCCTATAACCACAGTTAAAGCTGCGCCATTATCAATAAAACCAATGATATTATCTGCCTGACGAATGCTGTCATCAACTTTTACTTTCCATACTTTCGCCTTGAAGGATTGGCGATACCCTTTTTCACCTTTGGGCTGAAGTTTGTATTTTTTAAATTCCTTTTCAATGTAATCTGCGGCTTTAAATACTTCCTTACTGCCTGTTCCCCTGCCTTTCATTTTGTCGTCGGCGAGGAAGTAGATATGTTTTTTTAAGTTGGAAACTTCAATCTGTTGTGCCTGCGCCGTTTTGATTCCGATTAAGCAGCAGAGTATCAGAAGTAGGCTGATGTTTTTCATGTTAATAGCAATGTTTAAGTAGTTTCGCGTATTATATATACAAAAATAAAAGCCTTGAGATTAACAAGGCTTTAGGGATATTTCGTTAATCTTCAACGATTTCACTATGGATGCTCGATTTCTCTTCTTTTTCCGTTTTAAAATACCGTTTTTGAAATAAAAGAATCAAAATAACCCCTACAGAAATCGCAGAGTCTGCAATGTTGAATACAGGTCGGAAGAACAAGAATTCTTCACCGCCCCAAAACGGCACCCAGGAAGGGAAGTTGCCCTGAATCAAAGGAAAGTAAAGCATATCAACTACTTTTCCATGAAGAAAGGATGAATATCCACCTCCTGCCGGAAATAGACTCGCTTTATCATACCAGGTGCTTTCACTAAAGATCACACCATAAAAAGCAGAATCTATGATATTTCCAAGCGCACCAGCAAGAATTAAGGCCACATTTAAGATAAAGCCTCGATTATATTTATTCTTGATCATGTAATGTAGGCCGTATCCAATCCCTGCTACGGCAAGAATGCGAAATACCGTCAAAAACAATTTGCCATAATCGCCGCCAAATTCCATGCCGTAAGCCATTCCATTATTTTCAATAAAATGAATCTGGAAAAATTTGCCCAAGATATGGTGGCTTTGCCCAATTGTCATGGTTAGCTTAACCCAGATCTTCGACAATTGATCTATTAAAAGAATCGCGACAATAAGTGCGATCGGTTTTGTATAACCCTTCATTGTGTTATAAAAATGGTCTTTGCCTAAGCAAAGACCATATATTTAATGCCTAAAATTAATATTGTTTGTTTTTCGCTTCGATGCTCAGAGTCGTATGTGGAACAGCTTTCAAACGTTCTTTTTGAATCAGTTTTCCTGTTTCTCTACAGATACCATACGTTTTGTTCTCGATGCGCACCAACGCTGCTTCAAGGTTGTCGATAAATTTCTTTTGACGAGCAGCCAGCTGATTAGTTTGCTCTTTTTCTAAAGTAGCTGAACCGTCTTCCAATGTTTTGTACGTTCCAGCAGTATCGTCAGTACCATTAGCATTACTGTTATTAAGCGTTGCGGTCAACGAGGAAAGCTCTTCTTTTGCTATTCTAAGCTTGTCTAGGATAATATCTTTGAATTCTTGTAATTCTGAATCGCTATAGCGTGTTTTCTCGTTGTTGTTTGCCATAATTTAATTTTTTTGGATTAATGCCTTAAGTTCTTTGCCATCGATCTCGATGGTCTCTCCTTCAGTTAGTGAATCTTCAAATACCAATGAATCGGCCAGAATTTCGGTGCAAATATACGATAAATTTTCGTTGGCAGCATTGATCACTTCAGTAGCAGCTGTTAACTTTACGTTAATTCTATCCGTTACTTCCAATCCCTTTTCTTTCCTTAGATTTTGTAGACGGTTAATCAGTTCTCTTGATAGACCTTCTTTTTTCAATTCTTCAGTAATATATATATCTAATGCTACGGTCAATTTGCCTAAATTTGCTACCTGCCATCCCTCAACGTCTTCAGCTATAATTTCTACATCGCTCAGTAGAATCGTATATGGCGTACCTGTTAGGGCTAATTCGCCTGTTGATTCCAACGTGCTAATTTGATCTATAGTCAACGATTGGATAGACGAAGAAACTAACTTCATATCCTTACCAACTTTCGAGCCAAGAGCTTTGAAATTTGGTTTTATTTTTTTCTTGATAATACCAGTAGTATCTGTTATGAACTCGATATCTTTAATATTGGTCTCAGAAAGTATTAGATCTTTCACTTTTTCTACCTTCTCTTGGAAAGCACTATCAAGTACCGGAACCAAAATTTTATTTAATGGTTGACGTACATTGATGGAGGTCTTCTTACGCAGCGAAAGTGTCAAAGAGGAGATGTCTTGTGCTAAAGACATACGTTCTTCCAATTCTTTATCGACCAAAATCTCGTTGTATACTGGGAAATTGGCTAAGTGCACAGACTCAACCTGCTCCTTGTTCGTGGCTGCATTCAAATCCAAGAATAACCGATCCGAAAAAAATGGCGATATTGGCGACATCAATTTCGCTATCGTATTAAGACAGGTATAAAGTGTTTGATAAGCAGAAATTTTATCTTCTGAGTAATCGCCCTTCCAGAAGCGACGACGGCAAAGCCGAACATACCAGTTGCTGAGATGTTCATCAACAAAGTTTTGGATAGCTCGTGCGGCTTTTGTAGGCTCGTAATCAGCCAAGTATTCGTCTACTTGTTTTGTCAAGGAATTTAATAAGGAGATAATCCAACGGTCAATTTCAGGACGTTTTTCCAAAGCAATATCTGGTTCTGAATACGAGAACTTATCGATATTGGCATACAATGCAAAAAAGGCGTAGGTATTATATAAAGTACCAAAGAATTTACGACGGACTTCATCTAAGCCTTCCATATTGAATTTAAGATTGTCCCAAGGCGCGGCATTACTGATCATATACCAGCGAGTCGCGTCTGCACTGTATTGATCGATTGTCGAGAATGGATCAACACCGTTGCCTAAGCGTTTGGACATCTTGTTACCATTTTTATCCAATACCAAGCCGTTGGAAACTACATTTTTGAACGAAACCGATTTGTACATCATCGTTGAAATCGCATGCAAGGTAAAGAACCAACCCCGTGTTTGATCAACTCCTTCAGCAATAAAGTCTGCAGGGTAGGCATGATCAAATCCAGCTTTAAAAGGAAACTCTTCCCCTTTAGCTAATTTTTCGTGATCCAATCCCCATTGTGCATAAGGCATTGCTCCCGAATCAAACCAGACGTCGATTAAGTCAGGTTCACGGAACAACTTTTGGCCAGCGTCGGAAACAAGAACGATGTCATCCACATAGGGACGATGTAAATCCAATTGTTCTGTGCCAAACTTATCCAAGTAAGCTTTGTTTTTTGCTTTTTCTTCATCAGACAAAATAGCTGAGGTCAAAGAAACTTCCAATAAGGATTTTAATTCAGGTAAGGAGCCTATACAGACCTCTTCATTTTCGTCTTCTGAACGCCAGATAGGAAGTGGAGTTCCCCAGTAACGCGAGCGTGAGAGGTTCCAGTCTACCAGGTTTTCCAGCCAGTTACCAAAACGTCCTGTACCAGTTGCTTCAGGTTTCCAGTTGATGGTCTTATTTAATGCAACCAAATCTTCCTTCACTGCGGTTGTGCGAATAAACCAGCTATCTAATGGATAGTATAGAACGGGTTTGTCTGTACGCCAACAGTGTGGATAGGTGTGCTCATATTTTTTAACATCGAAGGCTTTATTGTCCTCTTTTAATTTGATAGAGATCAATACATCCGTTGGTTTAAAATCTTCTTTTGAACGTTCCTCTGGACTATAATATTCCTCTTTAACAAATCTTCCGGCAAAATCTGTAATTTCACTTACAAAACGGCCCGTACGGTCAACGGTAGGAACTTCTTTTCCATTTTCATCTTTTACCAAGATGCCCGGTACACCATGTTCTTTCGCTACACGAAAGTCGTCCGCACCATAAGTAGGAGCAGCGTGGACAATACCAGTACCATCTTCGGTGGTGACAAAATCACCTGGGATAACGCGGAAGGCATTTTCTTGTAAGTCCTCGTTGGTGATATAAGGCAACAATTGCTCATAGCGCAGGCCTACAAGCTCTTCACCTACAAATTCAGCGGCAAGTTCCCAAGGAATTACTTTGTCGCCCAATTTATAGTCCTGGAAGGATGCATTTTCTCCTTCTGCTTTAAAATGCTTACCGATTAAATCTTTCGCCAATATAACAGATACAGGAGCGCCGGTATATTTATTGAAAGTTTTAACCTTAACATAGTTTATTTTCTTGCCTACAACCAAAGCCGTGTTGGATGGTAAAGTCCATGGTGTGGTCGTCCAGGCGATAAAAGCGACATCTTCGGCTTCATCGTCAACTAACTTTTCTATCGCTGGATGAAGCTGACTTTTGATCAGTCTAAATTCGGCAACGATGGTCGTATCCTTCACATCTTTATAGGTGCCTGGTTGGTTAAGTTCATGTGAACTCAATCCAGTACCTGCGGCAGGGGAATATGGCTGTATCGTGTAACCTTTATACAAAAGACCTTTCTTGTAAAGCTCTTTCAATAAATACCATAAGGTTTCGATATACTCATTTTTGTAAGTAATATAAGGATGTTCAAGGTCAACCCAATAGCCCATTTTGGTAGTTAGGTCATTCCATACATCGGTATATTTCATTACTTCCTTACGGCAGGCATCATTATATTGTTTTACGGTGATTTTTTTACCGATATCCTCTTTAGTGATACCAAGAGCTTTTTCGACCGCAAGTTCAATGGGCAGGCCATGGGTGTCCCAGCCGCCTTTTCGTTTCACTTGGTAGCCTTTCAAAGTCTTGTAACGGCAGAAAATATCCTTAATCGTACGGGCCATCACGTGGTGAATCCCTGGCATTCCATTTGCAGAAGGTGGACCTTCAAAAAATGTATAGGTCTTGCTCTCAGGACGGTTATTGATACTTTTTTCGAATATTTTTTCCTGTTCCCAACGGGTCAAAATCTCTTTACCTATCTCGGGTAAATTTAACTGCTTATATTCTTTGTACATCAGACTGTTGTATGCTTCTTTTCTAAAGGTCGCTAATTTAGTGATTTATGATGGAAAATGAAAGAGGGCTTTGTAGTGGTAATATCATTAAGTTGCAGAGAACTTTATAGCATCTAACGTCTGTCAAATGGCAAACAGGATGGCGACAGCTGCAACAACAAAGGGACTACCCATGGCAGTCCCTTTGTTGTTGCATTCGTCAATAAATGCTGTTATGCAGAGAAGCTGCTTCCGCATCCGCAAGTGCTGGTTGCATTCGGATTATTGAATGTGAAGCCCCGTGCATCGAGCCCTGATTTAAAGTCGATTTCCATACCTGCAAGATATAAGCCATGTGCTTTGTTCATAAAGATGCGAATTCCTTGGATTTCGTATTCGTTATCACCATCCTTTTTTTGATCAAAGCCCAAGATATAACTCATTCCCGAACAACCGCCACCTTCGACACCTACGCGTAAACCAAAATCATCAGAGATTTCTTGTTGATCCTTTAATTTATTCAGTTCCTTGATTGCCCCTTCTGTCAACGAAACAGGAGCAACTGCTGTATGTTCTGTACTCATTATAATAATTTTTTTAGCCAATCCAATACAAAAATACACTTTTTTAGTGGCAAATCGCTTGATATGGATTTTTTGACATTTTCGAAACATTCAGTTTTTCGTGTGCATATTTAGCCCATCGTGCCGTATAATGTTCCTTGCCTAATTAGGTAATTTGCATAAATAAGTTGATTTCGCTAAGAACATTTAATAAAATATGGCTTTTTGTCGATATTCTTTATGGAATATGCTATCTTTGAGGCATTAAAATAAACTACAAAATTTACTTTACAACATTTAAAAACAATGGAAAGAGATCAAGCCATTTTTAATTTAATAGCTGATGAGCTTAAACGCCAAGAAGAAGGTATTGAATTAATTGCTTCAGAAAACTTTGTTTCAAAACAAGTGATGGAAGCTGCTGGTTCAGTGTTGACAAATAAATATGCAGAAGGCCTCCCAGGAAAACGTTACTATGGAGGTTGTGAAGTTGTGGATGAGATTGAAACCATCGCAATTGATCGCGCAAAGCAATTGTTTGGTGCAGAATGGGTAAATGTTCAACCTCACTCTGGTGCACAGGCAAATGCCGCTGTTTTTTTGGCAACCATCAAACCTGGCGACAAAATCTTAGGCCTTGATTTATCTCATGGTGGTCACTTGACACATGGTTCACCAGCTAACCTATCTGGTAAGATCTATCAACCATTATTTTATGGTGTAAAAGAAGATACTGGTTTAATCGACTATGAGCAATTGGAAGAAACAGCACTTCGCGAAAAACCTAAAATGATCATCTGTGGTGCTTCTGCGTATTCTCGTGATTGGGACTATGCACGTATCCGTAAAGTTGCAGACGAAATTGGAGCTATCGTGATGGCTGATATTTCTCACCCTGCTGGTTTGATCGCGCGTGGTTTATTAAACGACCCACTTCCACACTGTCATATCGTTACGACAACGACACACAAAACGCTTCGTGGTCCACGTGGCGGTATGATTATGGTCGGTAAAGATTTTGAGAATCCTTGGGGTATCAAAACACCTAAAGGTGAAATCCGTACAATTACGCAACTATTGGATCTGGCTGTATTCCCAGGTACACAAGGTGGTCCTTTGGAGCATACCATTGCTGCGAAAGCAATCGCATACGGTGAGGCTTTATCTGATGATTATATGGAATATATCGTTCAGGTGAAGAAAAATGCAGCGGCATTGGCACAATTCTTTGTAGAAAGAGATTACAAGATCATCTCTGGCGGTACAGACAATCACTTGATGTTGGTGGATCTTCGCAACAAAGATATTTCTGGTAAAGAAGCAGAGGCTGTATTGGGCAAAGCAGGTATCACGACAAACAAAAACATGGTTCCTTTCGATACACGTTCTCCTTTTGTGACTTCAGGGGTACGTTTTGGTACAGCTGCCATTACAACACGTGGTATTAAAGAAAATGAAATAATACAGATCGGCGAATTGATCGATGAGGCATTGAAAAATGCATCTAACGATGCCCAACTGGATTTGATCCATGGTAAAGTAAGAGCAATGATGGCTGAATTCCCATTGTATAAATAAGACATTCCCCTAGGAATAAAAAAAGCGGAATTACCGATAAGGTGGTTCCGATTTTTATTCCTTTTTCTAAAGCTATTCTCAATGTCATGTTTACGATATAAGTACCTATCAACTTAACCTATCATAGGAATTTTATACTTATCTGAGCCGTACTTTAAACAGTTCTTATAGGGATTCCGAATGAGGTCCCTATTGGCTCCCTACAAAGCACCAATTATATAACGCACTGGCACCGTGTTGTCCTTCTTATGTGCTACTGCTATTTTTAGTTTGTTTTGTGGTGGAGGAATTGCCGTAAGAGCGGCGTTTTGGAAATGGGGAGAGGAAACTTATTTTTAAATGTTAAAAAGTCTTAAAATAAAATGTAATAATTTGATTACTCATTTATTTTGCTGTAATTTGATTCGTGATTAATTAATTGTTTTACAATAAGAAAGGATAGGTTATACGACAAACATTTACATTTTAACACAGAACTGATAATTTATTTGCGAACTGCTAAAAAAGTAAGTGACGTATGAGACTTTTAAAAAGTAAAAGCGATCAAGAGTTGATCCAAATGTATGTCGGTGGCCAAGAGTCTGGCCTAGAGGCATTGTTGAATCGATATAAATCGAAAATTTATACCTCTATATATATGAAAGTGAAAGATGAATATCTTGCTGAAGATATTTTTCAAGAAACTTTCATTAAAATCATTAACACACTAAAATCAGGTAAATATAATGAGGAAGGGAAGTTTTTACCTTGGGCTATCCGTATAGCACATAATATGATTGTTGACTTTTTTAGAAAGGCAAAGCGTGCTCCGAATATTGTAAATACTGATGGGTTTGATATTTTTGAGGTTCTCGAATTTAGCGACGAGAGTGCTGAGTCAAAGATGCTAAAAAAACAGGTCGATGTGGACCTCAAGAAAATGATTCAAAAGCTTCCCGATGATCAAAAAGAAGTGCTCATTATGCGGCACTTTTGTGATATGAGCTTTAAAGATATCGCAGAAATCACCGAAGTAAGTATCAATACAGCTTTGGGAAGAATGCGTTACGCACTGAGTAATTTACGTAAGATGATCGAAGGTACTGATCTTACATTACAAATGGGGTATTTGTAATAACTAAGGGCGTTAATCGCCCTTAGTTATTATCCCCTTTTTCTATCCTCTGCTCAATTATACGGCTATAGTTCCAGCCTGCAAAAGTAGTTTTTTAAAAAGCATTCGTTGTATAATTTTACCCGCCAATTGATTTAGTCTATTTCCGAAAGGCATACTGTAAGAACGGCTTCTTGTGTATTGTTAGAACGCGAGGAGGTTAGTTGAAACCTAATATGATGGTAACTTATTTAAAGTCATGAGGTAAATATGTCATGTGGAGATCAGAAGAATATGTTCTTTTTGTCAGGTCAAAGAGTTTTTTTATCTTAGAAGTTTATGTAAATGCCTTTTTTCAAGAACTGGAATAAGGTTTGATAGTCATATAATAACTATAAAAACGATTAAATAGCTATGTACTTGATTTTATTCATTGGGATAATGGTGGTGAGCCTGATTGTCCAAACAAGATTCAAAAACAAATTTAAGAAATACGCTGAGATGCCATTGAATAATGGGATGTCAGGAGCTGAGATTGCGCAAAAAATGTTAAATGATAACGGTATATATGATGTAAAGGTATTATCTATCCCAGACCGTTTGGGAGATCACTATAATCCGTCAGATAAAACCGTGAATTTAAGTCCCGAAGTTTACAGTGGTCGTAGTGTTGCAGCTGCAGCAGTAGCGGCGCACGAATGTGGTCACGCTGTACAGCATGCTAAAGCTTATAAATGGCTGGGATTTCGTTCGGCAATGGTGCCCATGGTAAATGCTGCCTCCAAGCTGACATCTTGGGTGTTGATGCTTGGTGTTATGTTGTTTGCTTTTTCTAAAGGTGGTAATCCATGGCTTTTAGCGGTCGGTGTAGGCGCATTGGCTATTACGACTATATTTTCTTTTATCACCTTACCTGTAGAGTTTGATGCTTCAAACCGTGCATTGGAATGGTTAAACCATGCTGGCGTGACTTACAACGGAGAAGAGCATGAGGGGGCAAAAGATGCTTTGAAATGGGCAGCGATGACGTATGTGGTAGCGGCATTAAGTGCGTTGGTGACACTTTTGTATTATGCCTCAATTTTATTTGGTGGCCGTAGAAGTGATTAAATAGAGGTAGTGTACTTTTTTTACATAAATGCGATTATTTTTTATAGTCGCATTTTTTATGGCGTGTTAATGAGGTTACTATAGACAATTTTTTTAACTTTGCTGTTTATATAGAATAAGATTCAGATTTTATGTTTTCAAATCTTCAAGATAAGTTAGATAGGGCCTTTAAAGTATTAAAAGGACAAGGTAGTATTACCGAGATCAACGTTGCAGAAACGATGAAAGAAATTCGTAAAGCGTTGTTGGACGCCGATGTGAATTATAAAACTGCCAAGACTTTTACCGACGATGTTAAACAAAAAGCTTTAGGTGAAAATGTACTGACAAGTATATCGCCGGGCCAATTGTTGACAAAGATCATGAACGATGAGTTGACTGCTTTGATGGGCGGGTCTGTTACGGAGCTTGAAACTGGGAAAAATCCAACAGTTATTTTAATTGCGGGATTGAATGGTGCTGGTAAAACAACGTTTTCAGGTAAGTTGGCGTTGTATCTTAAAGATAAAAAAAATAAAAAACCATTGTTGGTTGCCGGTGATGTTTACCGTCCCGCTGCGATCGATCAATTGGAAGTACTTGCAGAGCAAGTGGGGGTACCAGTTTTTGTGAATCGTGAATCTAACGATCCTATTGCTATTGCAAAGGCCGGTGTTGAGGAAGCTAAACGTAATGGAAACAATGTTGTAATTATTGATACAGCTGGTCGTTTGGCAATAGATGAGCCTTTAATGGTAGAAATTACTGCTGTTAAGGAAGCTACAAAGCCTGATGAGATCTTATTTGTTGTGGATTCAATGACTGGTCAGGATGCAGTTAATACAGCAAAAACATTTAATGACCGTTTAGACTTTACAGGAGTAGTCCTGACTAAGTTAGATGGAGATACACGTGGTGGTGCGGCATTATCTATCAAATCTGTCGTGAATAAGCCTATTAAGTTTATTGGTACGGGTGAAAAGATGGATGCGCTGGATGTATTCCACCCGGATCGTATGGCTTCCCGTATTTTGGGAATGGGTGATGTCGTGTCCTTAGTAGAGCGGGCGCAACAGCAATTTGACGAGAAACAGGCTGCAGAACTTCAAAAGAAAATCCGTAAGAATAAATTCGATTTCAACGATTTTAAATCCCAAATTCAACAGATTAAGAAAATGGGTAATATGAAAGACCTTATGGGAATGATCCCAGGTGTCGGTAAAGCAATGAAGGATATTGAAGTCGATGATAATGCATTCAGACCCATTGAAGCAATTATCGATTCTATGACTCCCTTCGAACGTGAAAATCCAGATGTCATTGATCAAAAACGTCGTTTACGTATTGCAAAAGGATCAGGTACTGATATTAATGAAGTGAATAAATTATTGAAACAATTTGGTGATATGCGTAAAGTCATGAAGCAGATGTCTAATCCAGCGATGGCCGCTAAATTGATGCGTAATATGCCCAAAATGCCGGGAAAAATGTAATTTTTTAGAGAATAGTTACATCATAATGGGGCATCGTATCAATACGGTGCCCTATTTTTTTGTGCCTTAATTTTTGGATGATTACGCTGTTCATTCATCCGATTGTGTGATTACATTGTGAGCCGCATTAGGCGGATGTTGTGGTATACTTCTGTTTATTTTGTAGGATACAAACGGTTTTTAAAGAAATAATTTGTAATTTCAAGTTCCTCACCCGAGTGAACGAAATATTTGTTAAATTTGTAATCATTATGGATGACCCCGCGCAATTATCGGAATACGGCAAAATCCTTATCATTCTTCTGATAGGGGCGCTGTTAGTCTGTGCGACCATTTTTCTGGCACGTCTAATCTCTCCCAAAAAGAATAATCCGATAAAATCCGGTACTTACGAATGTGGAGAGGAACCAATTGGTTCATCTTGGGTTCAGTTTAATCCGCGCTTTTATGTTATTGCCCTCGTTTTTTTACTTTTTGATGTAGAGCTTATCTTTATTTTTCCATGGGCTACTGTATTTGGACAATCGGAATATATTGCAGCAGATGAAAGATGGGGGTGGTTTACTATGATCGAAATGGCCATGTTTATTGGTGTTTTAATCCTAGGATTGGTGTTTGTATGGAAGAAGGGGGATTTGGAATGGGTTAAACCGCAAGTATCGCCGCCGAAAGTCCCCGTATGTATTCCAGATAGCGCCTATGCGAGCTTAAATAGTAAAACATATCAGCTGCGCGATTATGTAGTGGTAGCAGATGAAACAGTAGTTGGAGAAGTAGTAACGGCAAACGAAGTCGTCTCTGTTCCTAAGCCAGCTTTTAAACCGCGATTTAAAAAACCTGAATAAGCATGAGTCTAGATAGTCAATTGCAAAATGATGGTGTTATTGTTGCCAAATTAGATGATTTACTCAACTGGGCAAGGCTGTCGTCCATGTGGCCGATGAGTTTCGGTATTGCCTGTTGTGCCATAGAAATGATGGGAGCAATGGCATCTACCTACGATTTGGATCGGATGGGCGTCTTTCCAAGACCTTCTCCTCGGCAATCCGATGTGATCATTATCGCCGGGACAGTCACCTTCAAGATGGCTGATCGCATTAAGAAATTGTATGAGCAAATGCCTGATCCCAAATATGTTATTTCGATGGGGTCATGTTCAAATTGCGGTGGCCCGTATTGGCAACATGGGTATCATGTCGTCAAAGGAGTGGATAAAATCATTCCTGTAGATGTGTATGTTCAAGGGTGCCCACCTCGGCCCGAGGCGCTGATCGGAGCTTTTATTGAATTGCAAAAGAAAATAGACAAAGAAAGCTTACTTGGAGAACAGTTGTTCAAAGAAAAAGCTTAAAAAGATAAAATTTATAAGATTTAAATCAATTATGGCAAAAGATTTTTATGGCGAACTGCAATTAGGTATTCTTGGCGGTGGACAACTGGGAAGAATGTTAATCCAGGAAGCCATTAATTACAATGTAAACGTTCATGTATTGGATCCCGATAAGAATGCTCCTTGTCGCAAGTTGTGCAATAGATTTGAATGTGGATCATTGGGCGATTTTGAAACGGTCTATAATTTCGGTAAGGATTTGGACATGATTACGATCGAGATTGAGAAGGTAAACGTTGATGCGCTGGAAAAGCTGGAAGGTGAAGGAGTGATCGTTTATCCGCAATCACGTATCATTCGTCTAATTCAGGATAAAGGTTTACAAAAGCAATTTTTTAAACAAAATGATATACCGACATCTACATTTCAATTGATATCCAATAAGGATAATATGATGAATGCTCCATTGAACCTGCCTTATATCCAAAAATTACGTCGGGACGGATATGATGGCAAGGGGGTAAAGAAGATTGTCACACAGCAAGATATTCAAGATGCTTTTGAGGAGCCAAGTTTAATTGAAGAATGGGTAGATTTTGAAAAGGAAATTGCTGTTATTGTTGCCCGGAATGATAAAGGAGAAGTTTCTACCTTTCCAATGGTGGAAATGGAATTCAATCCACAAGCAAATTTGGTTGAATTTTTGATCGCTCCTTCTTTGTATGGTGTGGAAATACAACAGCGAGCGGAGATGATTGCAAAGAAGATCGCAGACGATCTACAAATTGTCGGAATATTGGCTGTAGAGATGTTTCTAACAAAAAACGGCGATATTTTAGTTAATGAATTGGCTCCGCGTCCACACAATAGTGGCCATCAGACCATTGAGGGTAATTATGTGTCGCAATTTGCACAACATTTAAGAGCCATATTTAATCTACCACTGGGGGATACGCGCTGCAGGACGAATACAGTTATGATTAATCTATTGGGTGAAGCGGGCTATGAAGGGTTGGCTAAATATGAGGGTGTTGAAGAGGTACTTGCTATGGAAGGTGTATATATCCATCTCTATGGCAAGAAATATACGAAGCCTTTCCGTAAAATGGGGCATGTCTGTATTATCAATGACGATCGGGAGAAAGCCATTTCCAATGCGAGAAAAGTACAAGAAATATTAAAAGTTAAAGCTTAAAAAATACTATGTCAGTCAATAATAAGGCCCAAGTTGGCATTATCATGGGAAGTAAATCGGATCTTCCGGTCATGCAGGATGCTATCGATGTTCTGAAAGTCCTCGGTGTAGAGTTTGAAGTAACGATTGTTTCAGCACACCGTACACCTCAGCGGATGTTTGATTACGCTAAAAATGCTGCAGTTCGTGGTTTGAAAGTTATTATTGCTGGTGCAGGCGGAGCTGCACACTTACCAGGAATGGTGGCTTCTATTACACATTTACCGGTCATAGGGGTACCTGTCAAATCTTCGAATTCAATTGACGGATGGGACTCTGTGCTTTCTATCCTTCAGATGCCCAATGGCATTCCTGTAGCGACAGTGGCTTTGAATGCAGCTAAGAATGCGGGTATATTGGCCGCTCAGATTCTAGGTACAAGTAATGAAGCAATCGGCAATAATATTATTGATTATAAAGAAGAGTTAGCGAGAAAAGTAATTGAGACAGCTGTGCAAGTAGAGGATACAGAATTCTAAGTTGAAATCTTACTAAATAAAGAAGGGANNTCCCTTCTTTATTTAGTAAGATATGCTTGAACATAGTCATAGCTCTTTTTAAGGCTCTCCATTTTATTTGGCATATCAATATTATCCTGTTCAACAAAGGCATATTTAAGTCCCGATTTGTTTTTTTCTTTGACAATTTCAGGGAAATTGATGCTGCCTGTTCCCACCTCAGTATACTTAATATCCTTGAAAATTTGCTCGATAGGCAAATTCCCATCTTTAGGCCACTCAATAGGATTGGATTTTGTTTTGTCCATATCTTTGACATGCCACAGTTTAAAACGATTTGGAAACTTTTCGAAGAGCGCTATCGGGTTTTTACCAGCTTTCTCTGCCCAGAAAAGGTCTAACTCAAAATCAACCAGGTCTGGCTCGGTAAATGCAAGCATTACCTCTTCTCCGGTTGTATTATTTCCAAGATCCCTGAATTCCCAGAAGTGGTTGTGATAAGCTATATTTAAACCTAATTTTTTAGCCTGCTCACCAGCTTTATTCAATTGCTCCGCAGCATAGAGATAATCGTCTTTTTTCAATGCGTTAAGATCGAACATCGGGGTTACAGGAGCAATTACATATTCTTGACCAAGTTCTTTTGCCGCATCAAAATAAACAGCTATGTCCTCTTTGTCTGTATGTACTTTACTCAGGTATTTGGCCATGTCGTAATGACCTGAATGTGTTTTGAGACCATTGTCATCCAATATTTTCTTCAACTCTTTGTAGGGCAATTTCCAAAACTGCTTAGCCGTAGGGTCGATCCCATAGAGCTCAACGTGTTTGTACCCAATTTTGGCAATTTGTTCTAAAGATCCTTTTGGGTCTTTATCCATCAAATCACGAATGGAATAAAGCTGTACGCCTATATTCTGTAATGGATTGTCGCTGATTGCCCCAGCTTTATTTTGACAGGATATAAAGTTGGGCACCAGATAAGCTGCCGAAATACCTATTCCAGCTTGCTTTAAAAATTGACGGCGAGAATTGTTCATCATATAATTGATTACTTGTTAGTGTACAATGTACAATTATTTGTTTAAAAATCAATGGTGCAACAAGGAATATTTTGAAAGATGCGTTGAGTTTAAAATACTAAATATTTGGAAAGCAATAGTTTATAAGTGGATAAGTATGGTCTTTGGAGAGTTAAGGTGGATCACTAGTGTCGGATGACTTTATAAAAAAAAAGGTCTGAATACTTTCAGACCTTTTTTCTATTTAAGTAGGAAGACTTAAACAGTCATGATATCTTTTTCTTTTAGTTCAGCCAATTTATCAACTTTTACAATGAATGCGTCCGTTAACTTTTGGACTTCACCTTCGGCAGTTTTAATTTCATCTTCTGACGCACCATCATTTTTCAATTTCTTGATGGACTCATTGACATCCTTACGGATGTTACGAATACCGATACGGCCTCTTTCAGTTTCCTCTTTTACCTTCTTAACTAGATCACGTCTCCTTTCTTCTGTTAAAGGGGGAACATTCAGACGAATAACGATACCATCGTTCTGCGGGTTGATGCCTAGGTTAGCGTCTGTGATAGATTTTTCAATTGCGTTGATAAGCGATTTCTCCCAAGGCTGAATAACAATAGTCCGTGCATCAGTCGTATTGATGTTTGCCACTTGTGAAAGTGGAGTGGCGCTACCATAATAGTCTACTGAAATACCATCTAACATAGATGGAGAAGCTTTACCGGCACGAATTTTAGTTAATTCGGATTCGGTGTGAGCAACTGCTTTGGACATCTTGTCTTTACAATCGTCCAATTCAATTGAAATTAGTTCGTTCATATAAGATTACGTTTTTAACAGATTTAAATTATTTAACCACAGTTCCAACATGTTCACCATTAGCAAGTTTTAATAAATTGCCTGGTTTGTTCATATCAAATACGATGATTGGTAATTTGTTTTCTTGACAAAGGGTAAAGGCAGTCATATCCATGACATTTAATCCTTTCTCATAAACCTCTGTGAATGATATTTCCTCAAATTTTGTTGCACTAGGATCTTTTTCCGGATCAGCAGTGTAAATACCATCTACACGTGTTCCTTTCAATACTGCATCTGCATTGATTTCGATCGCACGTAAAGATGCAGCAGTATCCGTTGTGAAGTAGGGATTTCCAGTACCAGCTCCGAAAATAACAATACGGCCTTTTTCCAAGTGGCGAACGGCTCTTCTACGAATAAAGGGCTCACATATTTGCTCCATTTTGATCGCAGTAAGCAAACGTGTCTTTTTCCCAACTTTCTCAAGTGCATCCTGCAGTGCCATGCTGTTGATGACTGTGGCAAGCATGCCCATATAGTCTGCTTGAACACGGTCCATTCCTGATTTTTCAGCACTTAAACCACGGTAAATATTACCGCCACCGATAACAATTGCAATTTCTAAACCTTGATCGTGAATTTCTTTGATATCATTAGCGTATTGTGATACGCGGTTAATATCGATACCATAGCTTTGGTCACCCATTAAGGATTCACCGCTAAGTTTTAATAAGATACGTTTGTATTTCATAATTGTTTTTTTGGAAATTTTCCAAAGGTCAAAGATAAAATATTTTTTTTATCCCCTAGGACTTAAAGTGATATTTATTGTGGTTTTATTGTTTCACTAATGACTTTTTGGTAATATTGTTCATAAAGAGGCATAATATTAGACAATTGGAATTCTTTGGCGTGATTTAATGCTGCTTCTTTAAATTTATCTAGACGCTCACCATCTTCGAGAATATAGATTGCATTTTTTGCCATGTCATCCACATCGCCTACCGCACTGAGAAATCCAGTTACACCATTTTCATTCAGCTCAGGTAAACCACCGGTATTGGAAGAAATCACCGGAACTTGACAGGCCATGGCCTCTAGTGCTGCGAGTCCGAAGCTTTCCGAGCTTGAAGGCATTAGGAAAAGATCCGATACAGACAGTATTTCTTCCACTGCATCTTGTTTACCCAAGAAACGTATGTCTTGACATACATTAAGTTCTCTCGAAAGCTCTTCTGCGTTTCGACGCTCAGGACCATCTCCTACCATTAAGAGCTTCGAAGGGATTACATCATGTACTTTCTTAAAAATACGAATGACATCTTCAGTATTTTTAACCTTTCTGAAGTTGGACGTATGAACCAATATCCGTTCATTGCCCGGAGCAATGGCTTTTTTGAAATGTGAACGGTCTTTATTGCTGAACCTGTCCAAATCAATAAAGTTTGGGATCACCTTGATGTCGCGGGTAATGTCAAAGTATCCCAGCGTCTGATCTTTTAGATTCTGTGATACAGCAGTTACGCCATCTGATTGATTGATGGAGAATGTAACAACGGGACTAAAACTCTTGTCCTTACCTACAAGTGTAATATCTGTGCCATGTAAGGTTGTTACTACCGGAATATTAATGCCATAGGTAGTAAGCAAGATCTGTTTTGCCATAAATGCCGCTGATGCATGTGGGATTGCATAGTGGACGTGGATCAAATCCAACTTTTCGAAACGAACAACATCTACCAGTTTGCTGGCTAATGCAGATTCATAGGGTAGAAAGTCAAAAAGCGGATATTGCGAAACAGCTACCTCATGGTAGTATAGGTTTTCAGAAAAGAAATCCAGCCGTGCAGGTTGTCGATAGGTAATAAAATGGATCTCATGTCCATTAGCGGCCAAAGCCTTTCCTAGTTCGGTTGCAACTACACCACTTCCACCAAAGGTGGGATAACAAACAATTCCTATTTTCATCTGCGTAATTATGTCTGAGCGTATATTTAACTGCATCTCTAGTATGCACTGTTCAATTTTGTTTAAAGGCTAACGTGAACCTCATGTTAGTATTCCGACTATTTTCGTCTAAACACATGCGATGTTTATCGCATATTTAGTACATTTATTCATCAGACAACGAAGAAGCAATTTTAGTCTAACGATTGTCTTCTTCAATCATTTCAAGAAAACATGAAAAATTTAGCATGCTTATTCCTAAATTTTGTGCTGCAAATTTCGACTATTTATGCGTAAAATAACAAAAACCAATTGCCATAGTTTTGTGAATTTTTTGATTGGTTAAAAAGCGCTATCTTTAAATAGACATTTAATCGGTATATGGATAACTTTATAAGTGATATTTCAGGACAGCAGTTTCCTTCTGAACAACGTATTTTGGGGGCTTCAATTCGACAGCCAATTTTTAAACTGATAAAAAAGGAGTATCCGAGCTTTGGTAAAGATAAATACATCGCTTCCACAGAGTTGACACGGTTCAAAGAAGCTTATATATCCGAATTTTTAAGGGATGAGTCGGGACAGTTAAGTCAACTCGATCAACAGGTAATTGATAGCTTCAAGGAAAATAAGGTAATCAGCGCGAGTCTGGATGGGGATACAAATGAACCGATCAGCTTAGGGGACAAAGTTGCAGATAAAGTGGCGGAATTTGGTGGAAGCTGGGTATTTATTATTTCTTTTATCTTTTTTTTGATCGTTTGGATCTTAGCCAATATCTATTGGTTAAATAATAAAGGTTTTGATCCCTATCCCTTTATTTTACTTAACCTGATTCTGTCCTGTGTGGCAGCGTTACAGGCTCCCGTTATTATGATGAGCCAAAATAGGCAGGAAGATAAAGATCGCGAACGGGCAAGAAATGATTATATGGTTAACTTAAAAGCCGAACTCGAAATTAGGGAATTGCATGAGAAAATTGATCACCTCATTATCCGCAAAGAGCAGGAACTTGCCGAAGTACAACGGGACCAAGTGGAAAAATTGGGTTTTTTACTAAAGAAAATGGAAAAGATAGAAGAAGCATTTAAAGAAAAATGAATTTAGAAGGAGTAATAGGCGAACTGACGTTTAAGTTTTCCAGGTCAGGCGGAGCAGGTGGACAACACGTAAACAAGGTGTCATCCAAAGTATTGCTGCAGTGGAATGTCGAGGTTTCCACAGCTGTTTCTGTTGAAGAAAAAGCGATGATTTATACAGTTTTGGCAAATCGCATAAATAAATATGGAATATTGCAACTGGAATGTGATATCGATCGATCACAGATTCGGAATAAAGAAATTGCAATCGATCGCTTTAGGCGTATTTTGGAGTCCGCGCTTGTACCAATAAAGGCCCGAAAGAAAACAAGAATACCTTATTCAAGTATTTTAAAAAGGTTAGACAGAAAGAAGCAACAAGCTCAACTGAAAGCTTCACGCAAGAAGAACTTCGAAGATTAAATTCGAATCTTTAATAATAAGCATTGTTTATCAGTTATTTATTTTAAAACTAAAAATACAGTTGTGAAACTAAATATTTAGTTTTAACTTAGATAACGTATTATTATTACAGTATTTTTTTATTCTATAGAGGTTATGGAAGATTTTAAAGAGTTAACGAAAGCTGAAGAGCAAATTATGAAAGAGCTCTGGGAGATGGAGCGTGGCTTTGTCAAAGAGATTATTGATCGGTTGCCAGAACCGAAACCTGCCTACAATACAGTGTCGACTATCGTTCGTATTCTCGAAACGAAGGGTTTTGTGACGCATGAATCTTTTGGAAAAAGCCATCAGTATTCACCGAAGATTTCAAAAGAGGAATATAAGAAAGGTCTTACAGGAAAATTACTAACCAATTATTTTGATAATTCCCCCAAAAGTATGCTTTCTTATTTTTTGGAAGAGAATAGATTAGACGTTAGGGAACTTGATGAAATCCTGTCTATAATTGAACGTAATAAGTAACAACCAAAACCTTTATAAACTTTTTGATTATGATTTATTTATTGATTGTCAATGTTTCATTGATTATCAGTTTTGTACTCTATAAACTGATTTTTAGAAGGCTCACTTTTTTTCAATGGAATCGGATCTATCTCATCGGAATGTCCATATTTTCGCTATTGGCTCCGGTAGGTATTTTTATTGAATTACCAAAGACTGAGCTGATTTCCAAACATCTTGTAAAGATCGATCTGGGAACATATGTGGATATAGGAATTGGAAGCTCAATTGAACAGCCCTTATTTTTTTTAGATATAATTGTAAAGATTTATTGGATAGGGGTGATACTCGCCTGCCTTTTCCTAATGGTCCGAATCAGCTATCTTTTTCGGGTATTGCGTTCTTCGCCTGATCACCTAAGTTTTTCCTTTTTTAATAGGATTGTAATCGGGAGATTGACCTACAACAAGGAAAATATTGCATGGCATGAACAGATCCATACTGAACAGGGGCATTCATACGACTTGCTATTGATTGAGATCCTGAAAATTTTCAATTGGTTCAATCCTGTTGTCTATTTTCTTCAAAGAGAAATACGGTTTCAACATGAATATATTGTAGATGAAATTTGTTCTGCCGATAAGGTGGCCTATGCAGAAATGTTGGTCGCTCATGCATTGCGAACAGACCAATTGGTTTTTTCACAAGAATTTTCGAATCATTCGTTTTTAAAGTTGCGCATCAGGATGTTATTTAAAGATAAATCGAACCCGAGACAGCGCCTGTTATATGTAACGGTGTTACCCATGCTATTTTTGATAACCTTATCTACTTTAGTATTCAATACGAGTAGGGCAAAAGGAATGGTTTTAGCTGTTGAGTCAGGGGTTAAGCAGGTGGCAACATTCGATCATCAGACCTACCCGCCTAAACAAACAAAGCGTAGCCACATACAGTCCAATGAACAATCGGATACGATGCCTTTTGATCAGGTCGAAGTGAAGCCAGTTCCAGAAAGAGGAATGCAGTCATTTATGATTTGGGTAGGCAATAATTTTCAGTTTCCAAAACAGGCTGTGGAACATGATGTCAGTGGTATGATTGAAGTCAATTTTATTATTGAAATAGATGGTAGCTTATCCCATATTAAAGTAAAAAAGGATCTCGGTTATGGCACCAAAGAAGCAACGTTGAAACTCATGGAACGTGCAAAGCGATGGAAACCGGCGCTCGTCGGCGGTAAACCAGTACGAGTTGCCTATACATTGCCCATTCGTCTTAATCTAGCAAAATAAAACATCAAGTATTATATTATGCACACCATAATCATCCGAGTCTTCTATGTCATTATCGCCTTTGCGACGCTCTCTTCATGTAAATCTTATCAGGTCGTTCCTAACGGTTTTGCTGTCGAGGGAGACGAATATTTTGTTAATCTCAATAAAGAGCTCACCGTATTTTTAGGGGATGATATTATGGAGGATAAAAATTGGCAAGGCAATACGAGTCCAATCAATGCCGATAAAGTTACGCGTAGGTTTCGCAAGGTGTTACGCCACTTGCGATATTCGGACACTGCTTACAGCGTGCTATTTTCTGGACATTTAGCGGGGAAATATAGCTATGATATGCTTGCCATAGTGAACAATTCACCAAATGTAAAAGGAAAGAAAAACCATCTGCTGAATCTAAGTTCTTTTCAACGTGAGCAGCATAAAGAAGGTCGATATTTTTATAACATCACAACGTTTAAAAGGCAGAAGTTGCTTCATTTTGTCATCCCTTTTAACGGCCGCCTTTGGCAAGAAAAAATGGTGTCTTTGATTTTTCTCGTCCCCGAGAATTTTACCGACGTTGCATGGGCTAAGGATATCGTAATGTCGAATGTGGCCATGTATCGCGATCGTTATAAGTTTACACCGAGCCGTACCGAAATTTTATGCCCAGATGACGGTATTAGCCGTTCACATTTGGATTATAAAATTCCTGAAGAAAAGATAAACAAAACAGGCTTTATGTTAATGAAAGCCTATGGTGTGGTTGAGGGGAAAAGAAAATTGGTTGTTTATCGTGTGATGAAGCCCAATGATTTTTATGGATCCTTTGTCACCTGTAAAGGAGATTATGAAATTCTGTACACGACTTTGAAAGATAAAATTGTTTGGCAGACCAAAGTAAATACAGAGCGAGATGTCGAATTTTAAAGAATAAATTAAAATCCNNGGATTTTAATTTATTCTTTAAATGCCAGATTTCATTTTGAAGCTGCTCCACTTTTTCCAATAAATGGCTGGCCACCTGAATTCCGGCAGGATTCACTTCTAGCTCGTAATAGAGATTTGAAAAACGTTCCAGTTTCTGAAGATCGTCTTCATCGATATATTGTTCTTCCTGTTGAATGACGATGTGTATGAGGCCATATTCCACCATGGTTTCCAAAAAGGTTGTTTCAACCTTTCTAGACTGACAGAAGTCTATGACTCTTATAAGTGTCGTTTCCATAATATTATTTCTTTAGATCCTTCAATTGTTGAAACAATGTTTTTTCTTCGGCAGTCAGATTACTCGGCATTTGTATATTCAATGTAACATATAGATCTCCAAATTCGCCCTCCTTTCGATACACAGGAAAACCTTTTCCTTTAAGACGCATTTTTGCACCATTTTGACTTTCAGCTTTTATTTTTAATTTTACTTTTCCACCGAATGTATCTAGCGTAGCCTCGCCGCCTAAGATAGCGGTGTAGAGATCGATGTCAAGTGTTGTATACAAGTCGCTTCCCTGACGTTTAAAACGACCATCGGGCGCGATGTTGATTGTTATGTAGAGATCTCCCTTTGGACCACCATTTATACCATCGCCTCCATAACCTTTAAGTTTGATTTTTTGTCCATCCTCGACTCCCGCATGAATCGTGATACGGATATTTTTTCCGTTGATATTAAATGTTTGTGAATGGGTGGTGTAAGCCTCTTGTAAAGATAAGCTGAGTTCGGCATTAAAATCCTGTCCACGGAATGTGCTTTGCCGTCCGCCACCACCTCTGCTCCCAAACATCTGTTCAAAGAAATCAGAAAATTGGCCGTCGTCAAAGTTTCCGGTATATTCGTAAGAACCGCTGTTTCCGCCAAATGGATTGCCTCCAGCCGACTGGGATTGGCGGTATTGCTGTTGCGCTTTTTCATATTCCTCCCCATGTTGCCAGTGCTCACCATATTGGTCATACTTTTTACGCTTTTCAGGGTCAGATAATACCTCATTTGCCTCATTAATCTCCTGAAATCTTTGTTTGGCCTCATTGTCGTTAGGGTTGACATCAGGATGGTATTTGCGGGCTAGTTTTCGATATGCTTTTTTGATCTCATCAGCTGAGGCTGTCTTATCAGTGCCAAGCACTTTATAGTAATCTACAAAAGCCATAAATTATACTTGTTTTTTGTATTAAAGTTAACAATAATTACCCATAAAATGTTTATCCTAAAGGTCATTTTACCGTATAAAAAAAGCAAGTAAACCTTTGTTCACTTGCCTTTTTTTATACGGTAAAATAATTTTAATTGCTGCGGATAATTCGGTCTTATTCCTTATTGGTGTCAACAACGAGGCGATTTTCCCGATTGGCAATTTGCCATGCAGTAAAGAATGCAAGTTGCTCGCGCTTTACCATCAAGGGAAAATCGATCTTGTCATAGGTGTCCGCAGGTGTGTGATAGTCCGGATGCAATCCCGAAAAATAAAAGACTGAGGGTATACCTTTTTTTGCAAAGTTGTAATGATCTGAACGATAATACAAACGCATGGGATCCTTTGGATTGTCATAGGTGTAGTCGATCTCCATTTTCGTATGCATCTCATTCTCATTCTTATTGATTTGATACAACTCCGAGCTCAATTTATCCGAACCAATCGCATGGATGTAATTGTGATTTCCTTTGAGATGCTTATCGTCGACACGACCAATCATATCAATATTAATGCAGGCTACAGTATTTTTCAATGGGAACACTGGATTTTCGGTATAAAATTTGGATCCTAATAATCCTTTTTCCTCTGCAGCGTAGGTAATGAACAACATACTGCGCCTAGGGCCATTTCCAGCAGATTTAGCCTTTGAAAAAACACGTGCCAACTCGAGAACAGCCGTTGTGCCCGAGGCATTGTCATCGGCCCCAAAGAAGATATTTCCTTTGGAATCTATTCCATCGTGGTCATAGTGGCCTCCAATCACCACGACTTCATCTTTTTTATCTGTTCCTTCCAGGTAACCAAGAATATTTGGGTCAGTTAGAGTAGTGGCATTGGTGCCAAACTCGGCTTTAAAATTAGTAGGAATAACAAAAGAACTTGGCTGTCCAGATCGATTAATCTTTGAAACTATAGCGGCAAGGTTAGTTCGCGCTAGATTCAAAACATAGTTGGCTGCATGATCAGTAATATTGACAACAGGGATCATAGGCGACTTCTCCGGTGCGGGTTGATCTATCGCTAAATTATAGCGTCCTTCTGTAGCCCGGTCTCCAGCATCTTCCAAAAGTTGAGATAATTGACTGTTAATAGCCAATATCATCTTAGGATTGTGTTTAAGGATTTCCTTAACTTTTTTATTTCTGGTTGTCGACCAGTTAGACGGAGTCTTTGTGCTGCTAATCCATGAATTACCCTTTTCATCCGTTGGTTCATGCTCATTGATTAGCATAACAATCTTATTATGGAGATCCATACCAGCGATATCCGAATATTTGGGATCATCAATACCATAGCCAATAAAAACAATTTCACTACCCTCGAAAAACTTGTTTTCATTGTTGCCAATGACAAAAATATCTTTGCCATGTTGAAAAGGTCTCTCATTAATACTAAATTGCTTTACCTTGAAGCTATTTCGAATAAGCTGCAAGGGTTGGAAATAAGATCCATTGACAGGTGCAGTAAGGCCATATTTTTTAAATTCATTGGCAATATATTCTGCAGCCAGGCGTCCGCCTTTTTGCCCCGTTCCTCTGCCTTCAAAATCAACAGAAGCTAAGGTGCGTAGATGCTTTTGCGTAGATTCTACGGTGATTTCCTCCGCATATTTACTGTTTACGTCCTGTGCTTTAGCACAGCTCATCAGCACGCATGCGATCCAAAGCAGGTTGTATATTTTTTTCATTGTTTATTTTTTACTGTTACTAGTTTGTAAGCTTTATCTTGAGTTTTCAGTTGGCTCCACCGCCGCTATCTTCTTACAGATAGATGTAAGTACGTTCAGTATCTGCACAATATATAAAAAAAAGCGGATGAAAAGTATTGTTTACCTTTCATCCGCATCTTAAAATATGTTAATTTATTAACAGCTACAAGCGATTTTGTCTACCCGATTAGCGTGACGGCCACCTTCGAATGCTGTGTTTATAAATGTATTGATAATCTTTTTAGCAAGCTCAAGATCGATAAAACGTGCTGGGATACACACTACGTTAGCATCATTATGCTGACGGGCCAAAGCAGAGATTTCCTCTAACCAGCAGATAGCAGCACGAATATTTTGGTGTTTATTGGCTGTGATGGCAACTCCATTTGCACTGCCACAAATTAAAACTCCGGCATCTGCTTCTTTATTTTCCACTGCTGATGCAACTGGGTGTGCGAAATCTGGATAGTCAACTGAGTCTGGAGAATTTGTCCCAAAATCTGTTACTTCATAACCCAATTCTTTCAAAAAGCTTACCAAAGCTGTTTTGTAGTCAAAACCCGCGTGGTCACTTCCAATTGCAATTTTCTTTACGCTGCTCATTTTTATTGTTATTTTATTTTTCTTGTGCTAATTTTTTTCTTTTAACATCCGCAGAAACCATAATACTGATTTCATATAATAGGAACATTGGTGCCGCAACTGTCAGCATGGTGATTATATCTGCCGAAGGTGTAATAACCGCAGCTATCACTAAAATAATGACTGTTGCATAACGACGGCTGGCTCGCATAAATTCCGGAGTCATAATACCGATTTTAGAGAGAATAAATACCAGTATCGGAAGTAGGAAGACAATACCACAGCCCAATGTTAAAGTTGAAATGGTCGAGAGGTAATTATCAATGGTAATCTGGTTGACGATTTCATCACTCAGCGATACATTTGCTAGAAAGTTGATGGATAATGGTACAACAATGTAGTATCCGAAGAGTGCCCCTAAAATAAACAATAGCGAAGCATAAAATACAAACCCACGGGCAGATCGTCTTTCTACGTCTGTTAAAGCTGGTTTTACAAATAACCAAATTTCAAAAAGGAGATAAGGAAAGCCCATCATCAAAGCCATCAATAAACAGGAGTTTATCTGAAGCATAAATTGACCTGCTAGTTCAGTATTGATGATATTAAAAGGAATTTTTTTTACACAAAAGTCTGCCAGATTAAAAGCGTCGGCTGCTTTACACATCATGCGATAAGTCCAAAAATTTAGATTCTTTGGCCCCATGATGATATCGTTAAATACGAAATCATAGAATGTAAAAGCAATACCTGCAAAGATACAGATCGCAATTGCCGAACGGACCAAATGCCATCTTAAAACCTCAAGGTGGTCAAAGAACGACATCTCTGCTTCTATGTTCTTCCCTTTATCTTTAATAGCTTGTATAAGATCTTTCGAATTAGGTGTACTCATAAAAATTGTTTGGAAACAAAAATACCATTCTTATTGTAAAGAATGGTATTTTTTATGTGTGTAAAGATAATTTTATTTAATCTTCTACAGGATATTCAGTTAGGTCAAAAGTTTCCATAAACTTCGTTGTGAAATTACCTGCTCTAAAATTAGGATCACGCATCAATCTTAAGTGCAAAGGGATGGTTGTTTTGATTCCTTCAATGACAAATTCGCTTAGTGCTCTTTCCATAGTGCTGATTGCTTCCTCACGCGTTTGTGCCACAGTGATTAATTTCGCAATCATCGAATCGTAATTAGGCGGAATGGTGTATCCTGAATATACATGGGTATCTACACGTACTCCATGCCCACCTGGTGAGTGAAAGTTCGTGATCTTACCTGGAGAAGGGCGGAAGTTATTAAAAGGATCTTCTGCATTGATACGACATTCAATGGCATGCATCTGCGGTTCATAATTTTTTCCCGAGATAGGAATTCCTGCTGCCACTTTAATCTGTTCTTTGATCAAATCAAAATTGATGACTTCTTCCGTTACTGGATGTTCTACCTGGATACGGGTATTCATTTCCATAAAGTAGAAGTTACGATGTTTGTCAACCAGGAATTCGATCGTACCAGCGCCCTCATAGTTCACCGCTTTGGCACCTTTGACAGCAGCTTCACCCATTTCGGCTCTCAACTCAGGAGTCATGAATGGAGATGGAGATTCTTCGATCAATTTTTGGTGACGGCGTTGAATTGAGCAGTCACGTTCAGATAGGTGACATACAGTGCCAAATTGATCACCTACAATCTGGAATTCAATATGACGAGGTTCTTCTACATATTTTTCAAGGTAGATTCCATCATTACCGAAAGCCGCAGCTGATTCAACACGTGCAGAATCCCACGCCGGTTCGAATTCTTCATCTTTCCAAATGATACGCATTCCTCGACCACCACCACCAGCAGTTGCTTTGATGATAACAGGATAACCGATTTCATTGGCTAATGAAATGCCTTCTTTTACATTTGAGATCAAACCTTCAGATCCGGGCACTGTAGGAACACCAGCTTTTTTCATGGTATCCTTAGCACGGGATTTATCACCCATTTTCTCGATCTGTTCGGCTGTAGCACCAATAAATTTGATGCCATATTCTGCACATATTGCTGAAAAGCGCGCATTTTCGGATAAGAAACCATATCCTGGATGGATTGCATCAGCATTTGTCAGTTCGGCAGCAGAAATAATATTCGGAATGTTTAAGTAAGAGTCTCTACTTGGAGGAGGACCGATACAAACGGCTTCATCCGCAAATCTTACGTGTAGGCTATCTCGGTCAGCAGTAGAATATACTGCAACACTTTTGATACCCATTTCACGACAGGTACGGATAATGCGCAGGGCAATCTCTCCTCTATTTGCAATTAATATTTTTTTGAACATTGTCTTGAATTATGAAGTTTGCAAAAAAATGTAGCCCTTTGGAGGCTACATATATTCATTTACACAATTGTAAATTATTTAGGCTCAACTAAGAATAATGGCTGGTCGAACTCAACAGGTTGAGCATCTTCTACCAAAATCTTAACGATTTTACCTGAAACTTCAGATTCAATTTCGTTGAATAATTTCATTGCTTCAACGATACATAATACAGAACCTGTATTGATATCATCACCAACATTGATGAAAGACGGTTTGCCAGGTCCTGCCGAACGGTAGAATGTACCGATCATTGGTGATTTGATTGTAATCAAGTTTGCATCTGCATTTGCGGCTGGCGCTGCAGGACTAGCTACAGGAGCTGGTGCCGCTGCTTGCGCAACTTGAGGAGCAGCGATAGGGGCAACAGCAGGAACAGAAGCTGTTACATACGTAGGCTCTTGATTTGTTTTTATTGTAATTTTAAAATCTTGCTCTTCAATCGAGACTTCATTCACACCTGATTTTGAAACGAATTTAATCAAGTCCTGAATTTGTTTGATATCCATACCCATAGTATTCTAGGTTTTGTTTGTTTCTAAAAAATTCTAACTGTCAAAAGTAATAAATTATACCATAAAATGGACAATTAATACGCCCATTTTAAATAGATGGATCCCCAAGTGAAACCACCGCCGAAAGCGGCAAGGATAAGATTATCTCCTTTCTTCAATTGCGATTCCCATTCCCATAAACACAAAGGGATTGTACCACTTGTTGTGTTACCATATTTTTGAATGTTCACCATGACCTTCTCATCCGGCAATCCCACGCGCTCTGCTGTAGCATCAATGATACGTTTATTGGCCTGATGAGGTACCAACCACGCGATATCTTCCGATTTAAGATTGTTTTTGACCATCACTTCGTGCGCAACATCTGCCATATTGGTTACCGCAAATTTAAATACTGTGCGGCCTTCTTGATAGGCATAGTGCAATCCGGCATCTACCGTTGCATGCGAGGCTGGGTTAAGTGATCCACCACCTTTGATATTCAAAAATTGTCCCCCAGAACCATCGGTTTTTAAAATTGCATCTTGTATACCTAAACCCTCTTCATTAGGTTCCAATAGGACACAACCACAACCATCACCAAATAGGATACAGGTATTGCGGTCTTGATAATTGATGACCGAAGACATTTTGTCTGCACCGATAACGAGTACTTTTTTGTGTGTACCGGCAATGATAAATTGCGTTGCCGTGTTCAAACCGAATAAAAATCCTGAGCATGCAGCCTGAAGATCAAATCCCCAAGCATTGGTCGCTCCAATTTTATCGGCAAGAATATTAGCTGTGGCAGGGAACAGCATATCTGGAGTACTGGTACAAAAGATGATGAGATCAATATCTGTAGCAGCTATGCCTCTTTTTTTCAATAAACCTTGAACGGCAGGTACAGCAAGATCTGAAGTAGCAAGCCCTTCGCCTTTTAAGATGCGACGCTCTTTGATTCCCGTTCTGGAAACGATCCACTCGTCGTTAGTGTCGACCATTGTTTCCAATTCTTTGTTGGTTAGGATGTAATCCGGAACGTAACCATTTACAGCCGTAATTGCGGCGTGAATCTTTGACATAAATATTCTAATTGAAAATAGATCTGATGCTGTCAATGAACTTAGACTCGATCATATCTCTTGAAAATAAAACCATATTTTTAATGGCCTCAGGTGTCGAAATACCGTGGCCAATAATGACAGGAGCATTTACTCCCAGGATGGGGCTACCGCCGTACTGTTCGTAGTTGAATCGGTCGAAAAAATCATCTTTAAAACCCTTTTTCAACGTTACTACATAAAATGATTCTGCAAGTTTCAAGACGACATTTCCTGTAAATCCATCACAGACATATACGTCTGCATGGTCACTGAACAGGTCGCGACCTTCTGCATTTCCGATAAAGTTAATTTTGTCGTTGGCTTTTAGTAGGGGGTAGGTAGAGGTTGTTAGGATGTTTCCTTTTTCTTCTTCTTCTCCGATATTCAATAATCCGACTTTAGGGTTGGATACATTGAACACATGTTCGGCAAAGACACTTCCCAAGATTGCAAATTGGTTCAACATCTCTGGTTTACAGTCCGCATTTGCGCCGACGTCCAATAAGATCCCGAAGCCTGATTTCAATTTGGGAACGATGGATGCTATAGCAGGACGCAATACGCCTGGGATAGCTTTAACGCTGAACATCGAGCCCACGAGCATAGCGCCGGTGTTACCAGCAGAAGCGAATGAGTCGATTTCTTTGTTTTTTAAATAGTCAAATCCCTTCGCAATACTTGAGTTGGGTTTTTGAGTTATTGCTTTGGTTGGATGTTCACCCATCGCAATAATTTCTGGAGCCTCAACATATTCAAAGTCAGATGAATTTCCTCCGGCTTGATTGATTAATTGTTTTGTCTCTTCAGTTTTACCAAAAAGGACTATTTTTTGGTCTCCAGTAAGCTGCTTTTGTGCTTCAATAGCACCTGTTATCGTTGCTTTAGGAGCATAATCTCCTCCTAAAATATCTAAACCAATCTTCATCCGTTATTATTTAGTAAATCAATAATACGCAAAAAACATCCCAAAGTAAAGCAAATTTCTAAAATAGTGCTTGTCTGGGATGTTTTGGCGTTATGAAAGGTTTACCTTAGACAACAGCTGTATTTTCAATGATCAATTTACCGTTGTAGTACAAATTTCCGTCTACAGTATATGCACGGTGAGGTAAATGAACTGCGCCAGTTTCTTTACATACTGTCAAGCTTGGAGCTTCAGCTTTATAATGTGTTCTTCTTTTGTCTCTTCTTGATTTAGAAGTCTTACGTTTTGGATGTGCCATCTCGTATTCTTGTTTTAGTTATTTTTAATATTTCTCAATGCTTCCCAACGTGGGTCGATAATTTCTTCTTCTTTTTGTTCCTCTGATTCTGGCTCGCTTGTGAATAATGCGAGCATCTCAGGATCACATTGTATGCCTTCTCCCTGCTCTTCACATTTGACGATATAGGGAACAGCTAAATTAATGTATTCATACAATAGCTCAGCTATATCCAACTCATGGTCGCTTTTGGATAAAATTAACACCTCTTCGGTGTTATCTGTCCAATCTTCATCCGTGAATTTGACTAATATCCGCTCTTGAATTGAAATCGGTGACATAAACTCTTTTAAGCAGGTATCACAAGTCAACTGAATTTCACCTTGGATATCAAAATGCAATATCAACAGGTTCTCCTGTTTTTGCAACTCAACTTCTGCTTCCAGATTGCCATCTTTTACAATCGAATGTTCGTAGCAGTCAAAGAACTTTTTATTAATGTCAAACTCAAAATTGTGCTTTCCAGCGTTGAGCCCCGAAAAGGGAATTCTATATTGTTTTAGATGTTTCACAATCTTGCATTTGAGCCTGCAAAGGTATGTATAAAATCATTAGGATCGAAATATTTTTTTAAATATTCTAAGGCCAAGCTTTATACCTACCAATTATAGGGCTTATTCATAATAATTTTTGCCTAACTCTATCTTTTCGCGCCCATTTGCCATGCGCCATTTATTCGTGTCGCGCAGCGAATAAGCGCAGCCGCAATACTCCTGCATATAGAATTTCTCCTTCTTGGAGACTTCCAACATACGGGCCGATCCACCTTTCTTACGCCAGTTGAAGGTCCAATATTCCATACCTTCATGCCGCGAAGCCGCACGTAAGCCGCAATCGTTGATTTGCTCCATATTTTTCCAGCGTGAAATGCCCAGTGAACTAGAAATCACATCAAAGCCATTCGCCGCTGCATACTCCGCTGTTTTTTCAAAACGCATATCAAAACACATCGTGCAGCGAATACCTCTCTCCGGCTCTTGTTCCATCCCCTTGGCTAAATCAAACCAATGGTCTACATCATAATCTGCATCAATAAAAGGAATATGATGTTTTTCTGCAAATCGAATGTTCTCGTCTTTGCGTAAATCATATTCTTTGCGTGGATGAATATTGGGATTGTAAAAATAAATCGTAAAATCGATATCTGAAGCAATGAGTGCTTCCATTACTTCTCCAGAACAAGGAGCACAGCAGGAGTGTAAGAGTAATTTCTTGCCTTCTCCAGGTAACGTCAATGTCTCCCTTACAAATTCCTTATTTTCCATAATCGTATATGCTAACAAAAACAAAGGCAATTTTAATCAAAAAGTAGCGAATTGACAAATATTTCCGTTTTACTTTGAAGGGGCTGCCCTTAAAAGAATCATATAAATTCATTTATTTTCTACATATATTAGTAGATTTGTATGTTTAACGCAATACGCTATTTTTAATAAAAAAAATATGAAATTTTCGTTTCAATCCTGTATTATTATAGTATTCATCAGTATTATAGGTTTTGTTTCCTGTAAGAGATTGGATGATGAACCAACAAACGAAGGACGAATCACGCAGATATCGAGATTGTATATCTCTTTTTTAGATTATGATCCGAATAATTCTTCCCTGAAAAATATGATGATTGTTGATCCAGCAGATACCAACAATTTGGATAATATCTATCAATATCTATCTCCGGCTAAAGGGGGCGGGCCAATTCTCTTTGATGCGAATGCCAAGGCTGTTTTCCAGGCAAGTATTACTCCGCAGGATACATTTATACAGGTTATCCCATTTGCAAATGATATCTATGGTATTCCCGGTACTTCTGGTGCAATTGGATACCGAGGTTTTACAAATGTCAGGGGCTTGGCCTACTACACTTTTTCGCAACAAAATAGTGCTACTTCCGCTACAACCATTCCGTTTCTTTTAGCCGTGACAAACCGTGGAGCCGGTAGCTCCATGTTGTATGCCGTAAGTACGCCTACTGGGAAGGTCGGCTCGAAGGGTGGAGCCCCTATTATTGATAAGCAGATAAATCTGGGAACTGTTGTCCCGAGTTCGCTGACGTTGCTCAATGGCAGCAATAACAATGATAAGTTAGTAGTTATAGGTTTTAATAGTGATGGCTCGAGTAAGGGAAGTGGATTTGCAGTTTATGCCAACCTCCAACAACAATTGATTAATCAGGCGCGTGATACGATTGTCGATTCAGATAAATTCAAGCCTATGATGAAAGTCTATATCAAAGGAAGAACCCAATTGGGCCCCGTATCTTATGCACCCAATAAGGGCTTATTAGCGGTAACATCGGGTAAAGAAGTATTATTTTTTAAAAATCCTGCCGCTTTGTTTAGTGGGACTACAGACAAAGTAGATGTTGAGCCTGATTATGTTGTCGGTGGAGCGAATACTGGATTAGTAGAGCCTTGGGGAGTAACAATTGATGACCGGCGCGACGAAGGAAAGTTTTTTTATGTTTCTGATCTAACGAATAATACGATTTCGCGGTTCCCATTGTTAGAAGAAGGTAACATACAACCAGATATTGCAGCAAAAACATACGGAAATCTGCGTCCAAATTATATCTTTTTGGATGGTCGGTCGACTACAAACTTTTAATAAATAGTTTAAGCAAGCAGTTCAAACAGTGTTTTGATTTCCTGTTGCTTGCTTGAACTTTCATGCTCTTCGTAGGCAGACATCAAATTTCGTAAAGCACGTTTAATGATTGTGACATTATCGCAGGGATAGGTAAACGCGCTATCTGGATATAGGTTCAGTTGCTTCAGAAATGAATTTACATCACTTTTTTGCATTACCTGACCCCGGTTAAATGCATTGATGTAAAATAAAACTTGTTCATTCCCTTCTTCGTCCATATCCATATACGCCAACACAAAATGCTTTGGTAAATTAATCCCATAGATTGGAATGTCCAGTTTCTGTGCAATGATGCTGTAGATGCAGGATAAGGTTAGGGGATTTCCTTTTTTTGTGTCCAGTACCTGGCCAATATAGGAGTTCTGTGGGTGATGATAGTCCTTCGTATTCCCTGCTAAGCCGAAAGACCCAAAAAGAACATGATTCATCAGGTTCACTTTTTCCAGCGGAGTCATGTCGTAATGAAGACCTCGCCATACCTCAGTTTTGAGGTCTTCTATCGCCAAAACAATTTTATGGTTTTCATAGGAAGGATATTGATAATTATTGAGGATAATTAATCCTTCCAGTAGGTTGAATGAGTTGCTCAGGTTCCAGATTTGTAACTCATTTTTGGTCTGATCAAACTGAATTTCATGAATGATATTTTCTAGACGCCCCTGTACATGGGGATCAAAGCTCGATTCCCAAAATCTTTCCAAATGGGGTATGATCTCAGGACCTTGACTTTTTAATTGGTGTTCAACTTCCTGAACAATCTGTTGGTCGGTGTCGTCCAACAGTGATACTAGCGATTTCAACTCTCTCTCATTCATCCTAACGAAGTTAAAAAATTGATTCGAGAAATAATATAAAAAAATCCCCCCAGTAATTTGCTTACCGGGTAGGGATTATTCAGGTTAATTTGGCGTACAATTATTTGAGCTGACCATCCAGCATATTCACAATTCTTTTGCCGTATTCTGCATTCTTTTCCGAATGCGTTACTTGTATGATCGTCACACCGTCATCGTTGAGCTGTTTGAATAGATCCATGATTTCTTCACCCTGTTTGGAGTTTAAATTCCCTGTAGGTTCATCGGCCAGTAATAATTTAGGCGAACCTGCTAATGCACGTGCAATACCGACAATCTGTTGTTGACCTCCGGATAACTGCGCTGGAAATAGGTCTTTCTTTCCCACGATGCCAAAACGATCGAGCATATCGGCCACAATAGCTTTTCTTTCTTTGCTTGAAATGTCTTTATAAATCAAGGGCGTTTCGATATTTTCGTATACAGTCAATTCATCCAAGAGATGATAAGCCTGAAATACATAGCCAATATGGGACTGGTAAAGCTGCGTTCTTTTTTTCGCTTTCATTTCCAATACATTCTCGCCCATAAAAAAATACGCCCCCTCGTCAGGTTCATCAAGCATGCCGATAATATTCAGCAGGGTCGATTTTCCAGACCCCGATGGCCCCATGATGGAGATAAAATCGCCTTCAGCAATATCGAGACTTACATCTTTAAGGACGAATGAGCGTGTGCCACCTACATTATACCACTTGAATAAATTTTTTAATTGTATCATTTTTTAATATTGAGATCTTAGATATTCGTATTTATATTTTTTCTAGTAGCCACAATTGGTATTCGATTGCAGCGTATGGACTGGCATTGGTTCTCTTCATGTTCTATTATTCTTCCCGCAGACTGTCTACTGGATTTGTTTTTGCGACTTTTATAGATTGAAAGCTGATGGAAAATAATATCAACATAAATATGCAAAATATTGGAATCAAAAACGACCACCAGGATAGCTGTATATGATAGGCGAAATTGGAAAGCCATTTGTTCATAAGCATATAGGCTATTGGAATTGCGATCCCGATTCCGATCACAAAGAGCTTGAAAAAAGGCTTGTTTAGTTGAACAAACAGTAAGTGTACCGATGCTCCCAGTACTTTACGGATACTCATTTCCTTTTTTCGTAATGCCGCCTGATACGCTGCCATACTGAATAGCCCTAAAGCCGCGATGATAACCGAAAGGGTTGTGAAACTATTAAAAGCAGTCTGCAATTCTTGCTGCTTTTTGTGTTGTAAAGCATATTGCTCATCCATAAAGGAATAATCAAGGGGCAGATCTTTTGCGGCTGGGTTTTTCGCCCATTCTGCTTTGACCGTTTGAATTGCCCGATCGACCATTCCCGATTTTGTTTTGACCATGAGTGTGGTTTGAAAGCGCGTACTGCCACATTCACTTTTAAATGAATATATCGTCGGTTGAACTACATTTTCAAAGCCGTAAGCTTTACTGTCTTTGACCAGGCCAACAATTTCAAAGTTAACATCACAGCCCTTAATTTTTACGCCTATGGGGTTTGCAAGTCCTAAATTTTTGGCAGCAGATTCGTTGATGACCGCATAGTTCGATAGCGAGTCGCGGAGCAACTGGTCCATGGACAGGTTGATATTTCCCGCTAGATGAGGGATATTTAATGTCTTGAAATATCCAGGATCAATACCGACATGTGCAAATGAAACGGTTTTTTGAATATAGGAAAAATCCTTTTTCGGAGGCTGTTCGCCTTCCCCTGGGATATTTGTCGCTGATGCGACTGAGGCAATACTGGGATCATTCTCTAACCGACGTTTTAATTGTTGATAAGAACCATCGATTTTATTATCGTAATACATACCGACACCTCTGAAATTGACGACCTGTGCAGGTTCAAATCCTTTATCCGTCTGCTGCATATAATTTAGCTGTGCTCGAATAACTAGCATGCCCGAAATAAATAGGATGGCCATACTGATTTGGAAAGTTAGCAATGCGTTGCGAAATGTGCCTTTTTTGAGATTAGAAGTCAGTCCACCTTTTAGGAGATTGACAGATTTGAAGCCGGAGAGTACGATAGCTGGATATATTGCCGATAGAACCGTTGTCATTAGTACGGCAATAGCAAGTTGGGCAATTGTTTCCGAACTCAAAATATAGCCTTTAAGGTCATCATTGAACCATTTTTGAAGGATATTTCCTGTGAGGGCCAAAGCGACGAAACTTAGGCCTGCCGCACTGAATGTCAGAATAAATACTTCGAGCGCCAATTGTCTGACGATAGCCCAGCGGGAGCTTCCCAATATTTTTTTGAGTGCAAGTTCCTTAATGCGTTGATCCGCCTGTGCCATAATCATGTTGGCAAAATTGGCTGAGGCGAGTAAGAGAATCAAAACGGAGAGAATACCAATAATCCACGTGATGATATAAGCCGTGTTACTTCCCGTTTTTGGCCGAAGGTGAAGGTTGGTCAATGGATCCAGATAGATTTTCCCTTTGGCATAACTAGAGGAGCGAATTTTATCTTTCGGTGCGATTTCTTTCTGGTAAAGCGCATTGATGCGACCCGTCAAATTCGCGATATCCGTACCGGGCCGAACCTGAATAAAAGTTTGATACAAAAAAGGATTATTATCGGCAAAGAGATCCTGCGGTTCACGGATAAAAAGGAGATCATAATCAATTATGGATAGACCTTTTTCTTTGATGGTGCCATAAATCGTCTCGTGCACACCTAGAGCAAGGCTTTGAGCTGGAATCGAATGGGGACTGTCGAAATTTAGGCCCTCTTTTTTGAATAGTTGTTCGGCGATATGGCTTTTGACCATAGTCGCTTCCTTTTGTTCCTTGTTTTTGTAGAGTGGCCCAGTTGCATTTTCGATTTGAAAGATGCGTGCCGCAGAGGAGTCAATGAGCGCAGCATTTTTAATAAGGACTGTATTTTCACCAAAAAGGGGATAACTGCCGTAGTTGTAGACTATTTTTCGACCTGCATAGATGATTTCAGGTAAATTTTGTTTTAACAAAGGAGCCATAGCAGGCGAGGTCTCATCTGTAAAAGCGCCTTCGGCTTCCAAACCAATTTGATAGATATCCTTGAAATGTGGATTCCATGTATCGTAACTCGTTTCGCGATTGATGTATTGATACGAAAGGATAAAACCTGTAAAACCAAGGGTCAGTCCGATAATGTTCAAAAATGTGAAACCCTTATTTTTTAAAAGTTTACGCCATGCCAGTTTGAAATCATTTTGTGCCATTTTACGCTGGATATGTATGTTTAAACCAATTCGAACTATTTCACCTAATTAAAAATGCAATCCCCTTGCCATTGTTGTAATTGTTTTGCTATAAGTGTCTTATGTTGTGTTTATCTTGTTTTTGGATGTCCGATTTCGGACAGTTTTCGTTCGCAATCGAACATTCATCCCCCTTTAGCCATTGGCATTGCCCTCCACGCAACAGGCAAGCAATGACCAAGGCAACAAGCACTAATTTTTAAGATCTTCTGACTTTATTCATCTCTTAGACTATCGACGGGGTTGGTCCTGATAGCCTTCCAGGTCTGATAACTAATGGTACCTAAGGCGATGAGGACAGCGGCCATGCCCGCCAGAAAAAAGTATATCCAGTTGATATCTATTTTATAGTTGAAGTCTCTGAGCCATTGGTTCATTGCCCACCACGCAACAGGTGAGGCAATAACCAAGGCAACAAACACCAATTTTATAAAGTCTCCGGACATCAGTTTCAGTAATCTCATCGTACTTGCGCCAAGCACCTTCCGCACACCGATTTCTTTTGTCCGCTGTTGTGTCACATAGGTGGCTAGTCCAAAGAGACCGAGGGCAGCCACAAAAATGGCGACGATTGCAAAACAGCTGAATATATTTTTCGTCCGTTCAACATCTTGATAAAGGGAAGCAAAGCCCTCATCCAAAAAACTGTAATTGATCTTTTGATTGGGTGAAAATTTATTCCATACACTGTTAATTCCGTTCAGGGTCTCCTGTAGGTTTTCGGGTTTAACTTTAATGGATAAAAGTGAGGGATAACCCCGTAATACCATACATAAGCCAGCGTACCCTTTACCTTTCAGCGACTCAAAAATAAAATCGTTCACAACACCAACGACTGTCCAGGTATCGCCATTGGTTATTTTTGCTCCGATGGGATTTTTTAATCCCAGGTCATTCGCCAATTTTTGGTTGATGATGGCAGCCGTGCTGTCTGTGGCCATTTTGGGATCGAAATTTCTACCTTTGGTCAGTTGCAATCCGAAGGTCTCAAGGTAATCCTGGTCAATCTCCCAGAACTGTCCCTGTGTGGCCATATCGATCTCCCGTCTGCCCTCATTCCAAAATGGGTTGCCGTTTCTTTTGGCACCATCAATGGGAACTGGAATAAAATCGCCTAAGGAAACGGAACTTACATTTGCAATGGACTTCAACTCATTTTTAAGGCTTGGGATCTGATTCCCCAATGTACCAATACCTCGGAGGATAATGACCTGTTCCTTTTTGAAACCTAAATCTTTTTCAAGGATATAACGTATCTGTTGATTGGTCACCAAGGCACTTACAATAAGGATGATGGATGTAGCAAACTGAAAGACGACAAGGCCATTTCTGAATAATGAAGATTTGGCTCCGGTGGTCTTGTTTTTCAATGCGGCAATCGGTTTAAATCGGGATAGATACAAAGCTGGATAGATTCCGGCCAGGCTGCCGATGAACAGTATTGCCAACAATAATGATGGGAAAAAGTAAGGGGATGTCCATGGGATGGTCAGGGACTTATTGGCGAGACTGTTGAATATGGGCAACAAAACCCAGCTCAACAATAGACCAACAAGCAAAGACAATACACTATAACAAATCGCCTCGAGCAGGAATTGTCCGATCAATAATGTCCTTGTCGAACCAATTGTCTTCCGGATGCCAATTTCTTTGGCCCGTGTAGCGGCATTGGCGGTCGATAGGTTAATAAAATTGATACACGCTATCAAAAGAATAAACAATGCGACGATGGCAAAAGTCCAGACCATGCGGATATCTCCCCGATTCAATATACTGACTTTATCGTCATCGATATCGGAAGACTTCAAATGGATGTCAAGTGCATTTTGTAAGTTGATTTTTGCCTGTTCGAATAAAGGATTGAGCTTGCGCCCTGATTTTTTATATTCAGGTAAATAGTGCGCTTTATAATTTCTTAAAATCTCCTTTTCGGTTTGTTCAATATTAACTTGCGGCTTTAATTTAACGTAGACTGTGTAATTGTTACTGAGCCATTGGTTCTGTTCGCCGGGATAAAAGGGTTCGCCTGCGAGCGACATGAAAAAGCTATAACCTGCTAAAGTGGAGTTTTTGGGTATATCTTCGATCACGCCGGTAATGGTATAGAGTTTGGATCTGTTATTGTTCAGATAAATGGTCTGTCCAATAGGATCATTTTTAAAGTATTTTTCCGCTTTACTTTTCGTAATGACAAGTGTATTGGGTTGATCCAATGCATGGGCAAGAGTTCCTGAAACCATGGGTGTCGGAAACATGTCAAGAATAGATTGATCAATATACACAAAGCCATCATCATAAAAGCTTTGCGGGTTATCATTCAGGGAGAGCTGGTTACTTCCTGCGCCAAATAAAGGGTTAGGGAGTATCCGGCCTGTTTGTTCTATGGAAGGAATTTCAGCTTTCAGTGTCGGGGCAACGGGAGCCGAGAGTGATACCCAACGTTGAATTTTACCTTCGATCGGAAGCTGAACGACGAGGCGATAGGTGCGATCCATTGCTGGATAGAACTTGTTGTAGCTGGTCTCATGCTTGATATACAGTACGATGAGCATACAGACTGCAATACCAAAAGCAAATCCCCCGATCTTTATAAAAGAATAGAGCTTATTTTTTGCCATGTTTCGCCAAGCGACCTTAAGACTATTTCCTATCATAACAATACATTTTTAACATCTTATTGATCGGTAATCGACCGGTCAATCTAGACATTAGACTGAAGTCAATTGTATTGCCGTTTTATTAAGTTGCTGTTTTTCAGTGTTTTGTTTTGTTTGTTGGATTTTGTGGCTGTACGATATCGAACAGTTTTTCGTCCAATACCGCACAGATCATCTTATTAAAGGGCTCTAGGAAAGTATCCTAATCCTTAATCTGTTTTAGTTGGAGGTGCTCGCAGAGTTCGAGCATCATTTTGGCCGGATCTGTATCGATGGCCAGAGCAATCAAGTACATTTCATCTAAACGTAATTTAGCGGTCTCAGTCATGGTCAATTCATTGATTCTCGCTTTACTTAATCCTGTTTTGCGGGCAATCTGGGATTTATTCACAGATTTCTTCGCTAAAAAATCGCCTAGTTTTGTCATCCTTTTATTTAATAATCTGTCCTTTTGTATAGATAAAGATAGATAATGTTATTTTTATTTATACAAATGTTTTTGTTTTTGAAATATTTTCTATTTCTTTGTATCGAAAATCTATATGATTTCAATATGTGAATGATGAAAACAGCGAAAATCCAAAAAACTTATACCAATTATAAACTTTCATTCCCTTTAGCTAAATAACAGTTTACACTATTTAAATTTCGCACACCTACGGCTTATTTTTTATTATTCATCCCGTAAACTATTGACGGGATTGATGCATGCCGTCTGGAATATCCGGACAGCAATAATCGTTAACGTCGTCAAACCCATAAATAATCCCGTGAAAACAAAGAGAGCAATCGGAACATCGATATGGTAATAAAAATTTTCCAGCCATTTGTGCGTAAACCACCATGCTATGGGGAAAGCGATTAGAATCGCAATCAGCAAGAGCGCGATAAAGGATCTGGAAATCATATAGGTGATCGTATTTACCGAAGCACCGAGCACTTTACGGATACCGATTTCTTTTACCCGTCGTTCTAGCGTATAAATGGCAATGGCTACGATCCCTAAGATAGCAATCAGCATACTGGCTCCTGTAAAAAATGCCAATTGCTGGTACTGCTTTTTCTCTTTGTTATATTGATGCTGCACCTGATCTTCCTGCCAGTTGAATTGCGCGATCCGATTAGGAAAAAATTTGTTCCAGGTGCTGTTTACCAAGGCTAAAGCTTCCTTTTTCTTACCTTCTTGCACGCGGATAAGCATGCAGCTGCCTTCCCATTCATTTTGCGCTTTAATCGCAAAAGGACCGATCGGAAACTTTAAACTTGCTCCGTTGAACTCTTTAAATACGCCTACAGGTGTATTGTTTAAAGGCTCATTGCTCTTATTAAGTTTTAAAGACAGCCGCTGGGCGGTCTGTTCGGAAACGAGCATATTGGTAAGTACCCGTTGTCCGGCCTGAATCGAATCTGTAAACGGTCTATCCAGCGCATAGTCCGCACTTAAAGGCCGGCCACTAAGGAGCTTTATGCCCATTGTTTTGATGTAATCATAATCCGCATAGACAAATACCACTGGGAGTTCTTTGTTCGGATTGTTAGGGTCTGCTACTGTTTTAAAATCCACACTACCACTAAAGGGCGTCCAGCTTGTGAGACTGACCGAAGAGATGTACGAATGTTTTAATAGCTCCTGTTTGAAGGCCTGATCCTTCCCCTCCCAGGAGGTATAATTGATAGCCAAGAGATTTTTGGGCTCATAGCCAAGATCTTTGTTGTACAGATAGTGCAATTGCGCACGCATGGACATCATACAGATCGCTACGACGATGGCAATGGCAAACTGGAAAATCACCAATACTTTGGTAAATGCCATATTTAGGGGGAGCTTGAAGAAAGAAAGCTGTTTCCGAAGTTCTAGGGACGGATGTGTTTTTGATAGTGACAAGGCTGTAGGTAGGCTACAAATCCAGCCCAGAACGATCCACATAGATAGCAGTCCAACAAACATGAAGAAGGAATGTTGGTAGCTCATGGTCAAAGGATGTTCTAAATAGTGCTCAAATGCAGGAAATATAAGCACGTAACTCAAAAATGCAATCAGAAAAGAGCCGGCAAAGAGCATGGTACTCTCAAGGCCCATCTGTAGGATCAGATTTTTTCGGCTTGCTCCCAGTACTTTGCGGATACCGATCTGTTGTGTACGTTTGAGCGCATGGGCAAAGCTCAGGTTGATGTAATTGATACTGACCAATACAAGGATCAAGATCGCTATTCCTGCTAGCAGATAAATGTCTTGCATAGGGTTCTCCCATCCTGTAATACTTCGCAAGTGTATATCAGTGATGGGTTCAATGAAAAGATTGTGCTCTTTCAGCCAATCACCTAGTTTTTGCGTATTATACCACTTGTTTATCTTGTCTGAAAAACTTTTAACATCAGTTGTACTTTTGAGCAACAGAATTTGTGTTTGTAACGAACCACTTTTTTCGGGATTGAATTCATTCACCTTAGGCATCAGCACAAAGGCTTCGGCCTGAAAGGAAGAGTTATGGGGCATATCCTCGATAATTGCATTAACATAATAAGCTTCGGGTTCCCCTTCTTGTGGTTTATTGTAGAATGTGCTACCGAGCACGTCTTTGCCACCGAAGTATTTTTGTACCCCAGAGGCTGTCAATGTGATATTTTTTGCTCCGGCAATAACGTGTTTCGGATTACCTGCGATGATTTTTGTATCAAAAAGATTGAAAAAACCGCTGTCGATTTCCAGCGTATTGATTTCGGTAAACTGCTTTGAGCCCTTGTTTATTGTTAATTTTGTTGAAAATGAATGGATTGAAGTATAGCCAAGTACTTCTGGGAAATGAGCTTTTAATGTTGCAGAGATACCTTCAGGAGCTCCCGAATTATTGTTTGTGAATCCTTCCTGTATTTCTTTGGGCACAATTCGCATTCTGTAGAGCTCTTTGGAGTTGCTCCATTGTCTGTCGTAGGAAAGCTCATCAACCACAAGCGCACTGATTAGCATAAAAACCAGCAGGGCAATCGTTAAACCAACGAGGTTTGATAGCGAATAGATACGATTGCGCATCAATGTCCGCCAAGCGGTTTTAAGATAGTTCTTTATCATACTGTTTATATGGATTGGTTTCTGACATTATTCATCTCTCAATTTTTCAACCGGATTAAATCGGGTGGCCCGAAATACAATAATGGCAACCAATAAACTTAGTAAACCAATTAATGTTCCTAGTGGTAACAAGTAGGTAAGAACATTGATATCTATGCGGATGATGTAATTTTGAAGCCAGTATTGCATCAATAGATAACTCAGTGGAACCGTCGTCAATGCCGCAAATAGGAATATTCCGTAGTACTCCTTCGAAAATAACACCATTAAATGTGCTAACGATGCACCGAGTACTTTGCGGATACCGACTTCTTTATTCCGCAAATGGATGGAAAGGGATATTAATCCGGTGAGCCCCAATGCCACGATCAGCAGCGAAACGACCGTAGCCAACTGTGATGCACGATGCAGCTGCAGTTCAGTTTCATATAAATTTTTGATGCGTTCATCCATAAATTGATATTCGAAAGGAGCATCAGGCATCAACGTTTTCCATTTTTTTTCGAGTTGTTGTACTGTATTGGAAAGAGAGCCTTGCTTTAAACGGATGCTAAGGTATCGATATTGTAAGCTTTCCTGTACATCTGTCCATACGATAGGCGGAGAGGCCTGGTGAAGTGAATTGGCCACAAAGTTTTCAGCAACGCCTAAAATAGTCATTTTGTAACTTGGATCAGCTAGAGCAATCTGCTGACCAATAGCTTGCTCGGCATTTTTAAAACCAAAATCGTCCATGGCTTTTTTATTGATCACAACTGGCCTATTATTCGCATTGGCAACATAGTTTTTAGGGAGAAAAGTTCCAGCAACTAGTGGTATCTCATAGGTCTCCAAAAAGTGACTATCACTTGTAATCCGTTGTACCTGGATTTCTTTGTCGTCAGTCGTCCCGAATGCTGGCTGCATATTGGATCCCAGCAATCCAGGTATTTCATAAGATAAGGTTACTGATTTAACTTCTGGTTGCAAGCTGAGTTCTTGTTGCACAGTCTCCATTTTGCGAACGCCATTTTCGGACCAGTCTCTGGGTACTTGGACAGTTAATAAATAGTCTTTGTTGTAACCTAGATTGCTATGGAGAAATAGATCAACTTGTTTAGAAATAATTAGCGTACAGACAAGCAGGAGCAAAGCTACCCCAAATTGAAAAAACAAAAGAATTTTTCGCACCAGCTGTTTGCCTCCTAGCGTCGAAAATTGATTTTTGACTGCAGGAAGTACCGCTATATTGGAAAGTTTAATAGCTGGGTAGAGCCCGGCCAGTAGGCCAATGAATAACGTCATTATACCCAATAATCCAAAAAAGTAAATCGGCAATTCCACTAAGGTGGGCAGCTTTCGCATCAAGATATGCTCAAAAATTGGACTTGCGATGATATAAAGCGGCAGACTGATCAATGCTGCTATGCTCACGATTAGGATATATTCGGTCATCAATTGCCTGATAAGCTGTATTCGAGATGATCCCATCATCTTGCGAACACCGATTTCCTTTAATCGGGTAATGTGCTGAGCGATACTAAAATTGATGAAATTGATGATAGCCATAATCAGGATAAAAATGGCCGTCCAAATCAATGTCTGTATCATTTTACGCACGGCCCCTTGGTTGTCATCCAAATAATAGGTTTTCAATGGTTTTAGATCAGGGCTATATTCACTGGAAAATTCCTTATCGGTATTTTTTCTTACCAACGTTTCAATGGCGGCATCTACGCGATCCAAGCTTACACCTGGTTTCAATTCGATATAACCGGCAATATAAGGGTTATTCCAATTGTCTATAGATCGACCAAAGAATTCCTCATTGATGATCGGTAAAAATATGTCTGCATGCATATTCTTTGTGAGATCCATAATGGCATTTTGGACGTCGGATCTAATGATTGCTGTAATTTCAAAATCGTGTTTTTCACCCTTGAAATTTTTTATCTGTAGCGATTTGCCGAGTACATCCACATGCCCGAAATATTTTATGGCAGCTTTGTCACTGATGACAACTGAAAAGGGATTATTTAAAGCCGTATTAGCATTGCCCGCCAGCATATGGAATCCGAACATCGTCAATAGGCTGGGATCTCCGAGAGACATCCCTTCTTCATGGATTGTCGAACCGTTGGCTACGATACCTGTCAATCCATCAATCCGATAATAATTAGAGACCAGATTGGGATACTCCTCATGTAAGGCTTTAGGGAGCGCCCCTAATGTGGTTAAGTTAATACCAAATCCTTCTTTCTTATACTTGCTTTGCAACAAAAATTGCCGGTCAATATTTCTGATGCTGCTATTCACTTGATGTACATCCCATATATAGGCGCCTACAAGTAGGAGAAAAGTAATACCGCAGGTCAATCCAATTAGATTGATCAGATTTTGCACTTTTTTCTTTCCGATATTTCGCCAAGCAATTTTGAAGTTTGTAAAGTTCATTGTTTTATACTAAGAATTTATTCCGGTCGTGGAGCTGCTAATAGCTTGTGTGCTCCACTTAAAAAATTAAAAATACAAATGTTTGGCCAAGCAATTATCCTGTTGATCATTAACGGGTTGCCTTCCTCATTCTTTTACTTGCTGTTCGATATCGGACAGTGCTTTGTCCACCGCTGAACAGACAAGTCTATTTTATTCATCGCGTAGACTGTCAACAGGCTTTGTTATGGCCGCGCGTATCGCTTGTGAACTTACAGTAATTAAAGCAATAAAGACGGCTAGAGCTCCTGCTAGCACAAACATCCACCATTGCATCTCAATACGGTACGCGAAATTCTCTAATCATTTGTGCATTATCCACCAACCTAGGGGAGAAGCAATGATAATGGCACTGAGAACGAGTTTGACGAACTCAATGGAAAGCATGCGTGTGATATCTGAAACTGTAGCCCCAATAACTTTTCGGACCCCTATTTCTTTTCTGCGTTGATTGGCGGTGAAAATAGCCAAGCCGAATAAACCAAGGCAGGCCACAAAAATAGTCAGTCCTGCAAAGATGCTCAGTAACTTACCCGTTTTCACTTCTGCTTGGTAGGTTTGTGCGTATCGGTCATCCAAAAAGGAATAGCTGAATGGAATGTCTGTTGGAAAGGAGCGATAGAGAGACGCTAATTTTTGAATGAGCTTATCCATATCGGCTGTTTGTATTTTGAGAATCAAACTCCCGGCTTGATCGCTAAGAACCATCACAAGCGGGGAGATCTGCTCATGTAAAGAGCGAAAATGAAAATCCTTAACGACACCAATAACACGATAGCTTTTGTTGTCTTTATTGGTCAATATTTTACCAAGGCTATGATCGTTCCAACCTAGATCTTTTGCTGCGGTTTCATTGATGATGACAGAAAGGCTGTCACTACCAAATGTTTTTGCGAAATTTCGTCCTTCTTTAAGCTGCATACCCATAACCGGAATATATTCTTCATCTATATCGTAACGAATCGTTTTGACCCATTGATCAGTATTGCCATCTGGATAGATGAAAAAATTGTTGTTGTTACTTTCTCCGGCAGGGAGATAGGACGAATGAGAGACATGCTTGATTCTGCTATCTTGCAGCAATAAATTATAATATGTCTTTTCGTTTTTCCCTAAAGGCCAGCTCGGTATAATAAGGACATTATCCTTGTTATATCCAAGTTTAATATGACGCATATAATCCAGCTGCTGAACAACGACCACGGTTCCAAAGATAAGTCCGACGGAAATGATGAATTGAAATACAACAAGTCCACTGCGTAAATTAAGGCCTTTAGTCGAACGACTTATTTTCCCTTTTAATACACGAAGTGGATTAAATGAGGACAGATATAACGCGGGATAGCTGCTGGAAAATAGACCGACGACTAAACCAAAAGTTAGCAGGAAGGGAATAATTTTAAAAGCGTCAAGTTTTTGAATTTCAATCTCTTTTCCTGAAATTTGATTAAATAGAGGAAGGACAAGTAAAACAATTCCCGAAGCTATTCCTAAGGCAATATAGGTCAGGAGGACACCCTCCAGCATAAACTGTCGCATCAGGTTTTGCTTGTCGGCACCCAATACTTTTCGTACGCCAACTTCTTTACATCGTTTAAAACCACTTGCTGTAGATAGATTCATGAAATTAATTGTGGCAATCAATAGCATAAAGAGCGCAATAGCGCTGAAAATGTAAACGTACCTTATATCCCCTGGAGCGCTGAGGTCGTAGTTGAAATTTGAATGTAGATGGATATCTGTTAGCGGCTGTAGGTAAAGCCCGATCTTATTTCCCGTCTTCTTGTATTCTTGGTAACTCATGCCAAAACCTGCCATAAATTGTGTGGCAACATGTTTGTCGAATAGAGTGGCTAAGTTTTTTTCGAGCTTTTCACGTGAAGCATTTTTCGAAAGCAGTGCATAAGTATAGTATTCGGAAGTCATCCACGAATCTGATCGTGAATCTTCAAGTGCATCCAAAGAGGTAAACACATCAAAATGAAAATGGGAGTTTTGAGGGATATCTTTGATTACTCCAGTAATTTTGAGGATATTTGGACTGTCTTTGATGATGAGGTCTCGACCGACAACATCGTTTGTGCCGAAGTATTTTAAGGCGGTGGATTCGGATATTACTGCAGAATTTGGGGAAGAAATAGCTGTAGACAAATTTCCTTTGATAAAAGGGAGCGTGAAAATTCTGAAGAAAGAAGCATCCACAAAAGCCATTTTTTCTTCGTGAAACACTTTATTATTGACGACAAATAGGGGAGAGCCACCGATTCTTAAGCGCGTGGTTTCTTCAACTTCGGGCAGCTCCGCCTTCATGGTCGAAGCAACAGGTGGCATCACATGTGCCTCATTGATTGTTCCACCCTTAACAGTTCCTCTGAAAACGACACGGACAATGCGATCTGCATGCACATTATAACGATCAAAGCTAAATTCATCGCTTACGTATAAACTGATTAGCAAACAGGTTGCAATCCCCATCGCTAACCCCGTTATGTTGATCAGTGAAGTGGATAAATTTCGGGTTAAATTCCGCCATGCTATTTTTAAATTGTTCTTGATCATATGGATGACGCTTAATGCTTTTATAATATAACTTACTCATCACGCAAACTATCAACGGGATTCACTAAAGCTGCTCGTATTGTTTGGATATTGACGGTAATGATACAAATCAAAAACACGACAAGAGCAGCAAGGGTAAAGTACCACCATTGTACCCCCACATTGTAGGCATAATCTTCGAGCCATTTTTTTGAAAGATACCACCCTATAGGACTGGCAATAACAATAGCGAGGGAGGTTAAAATGAGATAATCTTTTGAAAAGAGATGCGATAGGTCCAGCACTGTTGCGCCTAGGACTTTGCGAATGCCAATTTCTTTCGTTCGCTGTTCAAGATTTTGCATAATTAAACCCGTAATACCCAATGCAGAGATCAATAACGCCAATGTACTGAATAAAATAAATAATTGCACTTGCTTGCCCTCTTTTTCATATTGCTGTGCAATTAGCTCATCGATCCATTGATAAGACAGGTATTTGTGAGGATAGGTATGCTGAAAAATTTTAGATACCGATTGAAGGATATGTTGTTCTTGTCCTTCCCCCACTTTTATCAGTATATTGCCGCTTCCATTAAAATCTTTAGCCAAAATCACCGTCGGTACGATCTTGAAACGAAAAGACTCACTATGAAAATCTTTAATGATGCCGACGGGGATAATCTGAAGGTCTTTATACAGGACACCGAGTCTGTCTATGCCAAGCATTCTTGCTGTACTTTCGGTTACAAGAGCATTGTTGACTCCGTCCTCTACCAACCCCATTTCAACATGTGTGTAATCTTTGGGAGTTAATAGTCGTCCCTTAACCAATTGGATTCCCAATGTCTTGGAGAGATTGATATCACCGCCGATGAAACTGACTTGGATTTTTTTTTCAGGACTATACTTGTCTGCGATTGTCTTGACAAGATAGCCTGAACCAATTGTCGGTGTCCAGTTAGCTATGCTGACCGATTCAACACCAGTGAGTTGGCTTATTCGGTCTTTTATATCTGTATTTTGTGTTCCCGTGTTGAAATAATCGATGTTGAGCACATTACTGACCTCGATCCCCAAGGGTGCTGATTGCATATAGACAAGTTGTGATTTGATTGTTATAAGTCCAATAATGACGATAATAGTGATGCTAAACTGTATTGTGATAAGTATTTTTTTAATAAACATTTCAACATTCGGAATTTTGGATAGCTTATTTTTCAAGGCATCCGAACTCTTAAGTCCAGAAACCATCCATGCGGGATAAAAGCCAATCAATAGACCAAGAGCGAGCGATATCGTCAAAAAGGACAGTACCAATGGAAGCTGTATGGACCTTATATAAGCGAGATTATAGCCTATAAAGTTTTCCAGTTGGGACAATCCAAGTTTAAAAAGAAGTAAGCTACATAATGCGGAAATAAAAAACAGCAAGGTTGTTTCAAATAGCATTCCTCGAACCATCTGGGGGCGGCTGGCTCCCATGATCTTATGGATATGCAGCGTTCTTAATTTTTTAACGGTTCTTACAGCGTAGATATTAATAAAATTTATGAAGGAAACAATAAGGACCAAAATGGCAACGCCTACAAATATGTTTGTTATTTTTTGGTCGCCACTGATTTCTACACTTCCTAATGGCTCCATATAGATATCCTGAATAGGCTGCAGGCGAAAGGAAGCCACATGTTGTGTGTTTGGAATCAGGTATTCTTTATACCAATGATTGAGTTTCTGTTCAAGCGTTATCCTTGACGTCCCGGCTTTTAGCTGTACAAATTGTTCTGTGTAGTAGCCTGAGCCATCTTTACTTAATTCCATCGATATTTTTGGAACTAAAGCAATGATGGAAGCTCTGAGCGTTGAATTATAGGGAAGATTATCCATGACACCCGTAATGATATATTCGGAAGGCTGATCAGCATAGGGGTCGGCACTTTGGATAATCTTTCCAATGACATTTTCGTTCTTAAAGTACTTTTCTTTAAATTCTTTGTCAATGAGTAAGTTTGTTTTTCCTTGAACGAGTTGCTTCGGATTGCCTTCAAGAATCTGGATGCTCAGCATGTCCAAAATACATGTTTCCGATTCCAAAGCCTGTACTGCTATGGGCTGCGTGGTGTTGGAATCCGGTTTTAGATAATATTTTCTAGATTCTATACGAGCTTCATTTCGAATTTCTGGAAATACTTGTTTTAATTCTGTACTTAAATTAACCAACGTTCTCGACATTTGTCGTTCAAGACCAGCAGTAGAATCTATAGTAACAATACGGAAAAGATGATCGGCATTTTTCCAGGTTCTGTCATACGAATTTTCTTCAATAACCAGGGCAAACACCAGAAGACACAAGGAGAAACCCATGCTTAAACCTAAGATATTGATCCAAGTGTATTGCCAGTTTTTAATAAGGCTGCGGAGGGCAAGTTTGAACGAATTCATAGTCATCTATCCGGTATAAAGCTATCGAAAAAAATAATGGTAAACGTTAGGCTACTCATCACGCAAACTATCAACGGGATTCACTAAAGCTGCCTTAATCGTTTGATAACTTATAGTAGCCATACTGATTAAAATTGCCATCAATCCAGCAACGGCAAAGTAATACCAATGGATCGCTATTCGATAGCTATAATCTTGCAACCACTGGTCCATTGCCCACCAAGCGATAGGCGTTGCTATAAAAATAGCGATAACGACAAGCTTGATGAAATCGATAGAAAGTAAAGACGTTACTTGGATTACACTTGCGCCAAGAACTTTGCGAACAGCAATTTCTTTCATGCGGGTTTCCGCCATGTATGCGATCAGTGCCAGTAAGCCTAAACAGGAAATAAAGATCGTCAATCCTGCAAAAACCATCGCTAATGTACCTATAGCCTTTGTTTCCTTAAATTTTTGTTCATAGGTTTTGTCAATGAACTGATATTCAAATGGGTAATCTGGGTTGAATTTTTTAAAGATAGTTTCAATTGTCTTTAAGTTGTCTGCGATGTTATGGTTTGTATTTAAACGATAATGAATCGTTGTAAACCAAGCCTTTGGACCCAATATCACCATAGGTTTTTTGTCCCCAAAAGGCGATCCCATAATAAAATCTTTGACAACGCCAACGACTGTCCATTTGGTGCCATCGCCATCCACAATGCTATTTACAGGATTTGTAAGATGAAGACTTTTAACGGCAGATTCATTTAAAATTAATGCAGTACTGTCTGTTGCAAATTTATATATGTCGATGTCACGTCCTTGAATCAAAGTGAGACCAAGATTCTTTACCGCATCAGCGTCCGTACTAAAGCGGTTGTAAGAAATTCTTTTGTCCTCTTCGGTCGGTGTACCGGAGGTAAATCCCCAACCATTGCTATAAAAGTCTGTTACTGGCGACATGTTCTTCGATACAGAGACTACAGCATTGCTGGCCAAAAGCTCGTCCCGGAGGATTTTATAATTCTTCTCCAGGTCACCTTTAATACTGCTGTAGAGCAAACCATTTTCATTATAGCCGCGGTCGCGCTGTTTAGTGTACTGGATCTGTTTTGCCACAATGACTGTAGCGATAATCAATATAATAGCGAGGCTAAACTGTATAACCACGAGTATCGAACGGATGTTCAACCCTTTAGTCTTCGATACAAATTTTCCTTTCAAAGTTTTGATCGGTTGAAAAGAGGAAAGGAAAAAGGCCGGATAAGTACCCGCTAATATCCCTGTAAACAGTGCGAACGCAAGTAGAAAAAGCCAGGTTTGTAGACTTAATAAGGAAAGACTGAGATTTTTTTCAACAAGGTCATTAAAAAAAGGCAGCACTATAAAGACAAGTAGAGTTGCGAGAACCATCGCAATTAAGCTAATTAGTATGCTCTCAACGAGAAACTGAGCCATTAAGCTTGTCTTACTGGCACCAATTACCTTACGGACACCAACCTCTTTTGCGCGACGCTCAGAACGTGCTGTGCTTAAGTTCATAAAATTGATGCTGGCTACTAATAAAATAAAAACACCGATCCACGCAAAAAGCTTGACAATATCAATCCGTCCCGATGTATAATTTCCACCTTTACCATTGTTATACAGAAAAGAATCGGGATAAGGAAAGGCAAAAATCTCCCCTGTATTTTTCGCTGATAAGCGACCCTCTGCCTTATTGCTGGCATTGATATGATCCCTTAAATAGGTCTTGATCTTACTATTAAATGCTGTTAAAGAAGCACCATCTTTTAATAAGACATAAGTACTTATTGAATTATTGCTCCAGTTGTCATCCACATAGCCAATTATTTTTGCATATTCAAAAGGAAGGAGCATGTCAAATCTGAAACTTGAATTACTCGGGATATCTTTGAGAACAGCCTGTACATCAACTTGATTGACCGAATCTATTCTAACCGATTTGCCTATTGGATCCTCATCGCCGAATAGCGACTTAGCATATCTTTCGGTAAGAACAACACCTTTTGGGTGATCAAATTTAACATTCTGTTCGCCTTTGATAAAAGGAAAAGAGAACATCTTGAAAAAGCCGGGATCGACAAAAACTGTGTTTGCAATAAGCTTCTTTTCTTTAAATGTCGTTAAAAATTCATGTCCCTCGTTGTATCGTGTAAACGCTTCGATATCTGGGAAATCAGCGGCCAATGAGGGGCCTAATATTTTAGGTGTATACGCCCAGGCCGATTTATCACCCTGAAATTCATCACGATTACTCAATACATGCAGGCGATTCCCCTTTTCATGAAAGCGGTCCATTGTCATCATGTTCTGTAACCAAAGCACTATAAGCAATGCTCCGGCCATGCCTATTGCCAGCCCAATGATGTTAGTCAGGGAAAATGACTTATTCTTCATTAGGTTGCGCCATGCTATTTTGATGTAGTTGCTTATCATAATTATCTTTTTTCTCTATTTGTTTTTAAAGTTGGTTTTAAGGCCTAATTTTATTTATTAACCTGTAATTCTCCGCTATTCATCTCTTAATGTCTTCACTGGATTACTGCTTGCGGCTCTAATGGCTTGGCTACTAACAGTAATGAGAGCGATCAGTATGGCGGAAGCTCCAGCGAAACCAAATGTCCACCACTGTATTTCAATGCGATAGGAGAAATCCTGAAGCCATTTATTCATAGCCCACCACGCAAGCGGAGATGCAATTAAAATGGCAATGACGACAAGTTTGACAAAATCTCTAGATAACATCGCTGTGATTCCCGAGACGGATGCGCCAAGTACTTTACGTATACCAATTTCTTTTGTTTTCAATTCGGCCATATATGATGCAAGTCCAAATAGACCTAAACAGGAAATGGATATGGCTAATAGCGAGAAGATAAATGCTAACTTTGCCGTCTGTTGTTGATCGCCGAATTTTGAAGCGAACTGTTGATCAACAAATTTGTATTCAAAAGGATAAGCTGGATTAAATTTCTTAAGCGTCTTTTCAATTTGATTCAACTGATCGCTAAACGATGATGTAACATTGACCCGAATAACCATGTTTAGTAGCCAATTTTTGTTCGCATATATCAGCAATGGAGAGACGGGATTATAGGGAGATCCGCTAATGTGATCATTGATAACACCAACAATCGTATAAGTCTTATTGCCCCATTTTAAGTAATTGCCAACCGGATTTTTGAGTTTCATTTCTCTAATGGCAGCTTCATTGAGCAATATTGATGAACTATCTGCTAGCATCCTACTATAATCGATATCGCGGCCTGCTATGAGTTTTAATCCTACAGTCTTTACAAAATCACTTTCTGTTTTTCCAAGATTGAAGACAATTTTATTGCCTTGTTCAGGAGTAGCACCCTCCCATAAAAAACCTCCGCTCGTATTCGATGCATTTTGTGTAATAGACCAACCGGTGCGTGTCACCGATTGCGCGATGTTGGCGCTAATCAGCTCCGATTTAATTGCTTCGTAATTTCTTTCCATGTTACCTTCCATTGGTATTTCGATGAGCTGTGAACTGTTGTAACCGATATCACGTTGCGCAGCATAATTGATTTGCTGTCGTACAATCATCGTTGCTATAATCAGTATGATCGCGATACCAAATTGGAAAATGACCAGTAGCTCTCTGAAATTCAATACAAACTTGTTGGAGCGGCTTAGCGGTTTCAGTGTTTTAACTGGTTTAAATGCCGATAGGACAAAGGCAGGGTATAATCCGGCCAATGTGCCTGTAAAAAATGTGAATCCAGCTAACGATATCCATATGATTGGATCTGTTAAGGAAAATGATAAAGGCCTGTCTAATATTTTATTAAATAAGGGCAATATACCGATAGCCAGACCAATAGCGATTAGTCCAGAAATAAGTGCTAATAAGACAGATTCAGTAAGAAATTGGGCAATCAGGTTGAAGCGTTGGGCGCCCACCACTTTGCGAACCGCAACCTCTTTTGCTCTTTTCTGACTTCTTGCCGTACTGAGGTTGACAAAATTAATGCAGGCGATCAGCAGAATTAATAGGCCGATACCGCCAACCAGTTTGACCTGGTCTATCTTTCCCCCCACAGGTATTCCCTGTTCGAATTTGGAGTAAAGATGCATTTTTGACAAGGGATATAGGAAAAGTGATCCCTTCGAGACATTGTTCGTTTTTTTTGTGATAAAACCGACCAGTTTTTTATTGAAAGCTTCTATATCAACACCTTTTTTCAGCTGCACATAGGTGTAAAATGAATTGGAATTCCAATCCGGCGAGTAATTCTCCGGTTGAACCAAGGGGATTAAATAGGTAAAATCAAAATTTGTATTACTCGGCAAATCCGCGATTACGGCAGTCACTTTATAAGGCTCTTTATCGTCGAGCATAACTGTCTTATCCAAAGGGTCAACGTCGCCAAAGATATTTCTTGCAAGGCTCTCTGTGAGAACAATACTTTTCTTGTCTCCTAGCGCATTGTTGTTATTTCCCCTAAGGATTTTGAATTCAAAAATTTGCATAAAAGCGGGGTCAACTTCGTTTCCTTTAGATTTGATTTTTTTCTCATCGAAAGACAATAATCTATTGGAGCTCCAATAGATTCGTGCAGCGTGTTCTACCTCTGGATATTCAGCTTCCAGTGCCGGTGAGGCGAGGCCCGAAGTAACTTGTTGAAGATTAATTTTTCCCTCGTCTTCATATTTGTTCCAAAGTTTGTAAAGACTGGTATTATTGCTATAAAAATTGTCAAATTGAAATTGATTTTGTATCCATATTCCGATAATCAACACCGCAGTCATGCCAATGGACAACCCAATGATATTGATGGCGGAATAACCTTTATTTTTCCAAAGGTTACGCCAGGCTATTTTGATATAATTCTTAAGCATTTTTTGTTTAGGTTATCGATAAATAGCAAAACAAGAATTTACAAAGTCTCCCGCGTGTTATCTATCGGATGCATTAGTTAATTAGTCACTTTAATAATTATTCGTTTCGTAAACTCTCAATAGGGTTAACGATTGCTGCTTTTACAGTTTGAAAACTGATGGTTATAAATGATACCAGCAATGCGCTGATTCCAGCCAACATAAATACCCACCAATCCAACGTAATGTGATAGGCAAAATTTTCTATCCAGCGATGCATAGCATACCATCCCAATGGTACACTAACTAGCAGGGCAGAGCAGACTAAAATCATAAAGTCAAAGCTTAATATCTTGACAATTTTGATTGTTGAGGCACCTAATACTTTACGTATTCCTATTTCCTTAAAACGTTGTTGGACGGCGTAGGCCGATAATGCAAATAGTCCCATGCAGGCAATAGCAATGGTAATGATAGAAAATAACTGCATGACGCGCGTGGTTTGTTGATCCTTGAGATATAGCTTGTCATAATCGTCGTTGAGAAAGTGATACTCAAAGCTATTTTTCACGTCAATGTTTTGTACGACAGACTTAACCTGAGCTAGCGCATCTTGAACAGGTGTACTTGGGTTGAGTCGAATAAAAATATTGCCGAAATAATCATATTCTGGAAAGAGTACGATCGGCTTAACCTCACTATGTAGCGAAGCAAAGTTAAAACTCGCTACGACCTGTTTAATACTTCCTTTACGCCCGTTTAGGTTGATTTTCTTTCCAATCGCTTGTTGAGGTGTGAACCCCATAGCGGATGCCGCTAGCGTATTGACAACAAAACCATATTCAGGTGAGACTGTATCCTGTGCACGTAAGATATCCGTGTCTGATAGCGGTTCGCCGGCAACAGACTGAATGTGAAAAACAGAAACAAAATTCTTTTCAATCGGGATCGCAGTAACATCCATATCAAAGTCATTGGGTTGACCTTCTACCTCCCTAATGCTATATCCTCCTTGTATATTGACTGGATTATCGTAGGAAGCGGTGACACCCTCGACACTGCTAAGCTGCATCAACTTTTCTTTTAGTAGTTGCCTTTCTTTATCCTGCCATCCTCGGCCGTCAATGACCAACATCCCTGCACGATCAAGGCCAGTGTTTTTAGACTGGATGAAATCCATCTGCCTACCTGCGAATAAGGTGCAGATAATAAAAAATATAGAGATACTGAATTGAAAAGTTACGAGCACTCTGCTCAGGGATATACCACTTTGTTTTTCAGTCAATTTTCGTTTAAAAATTGAAATAGGTTTTGAGCTAGCTATGGAATAGGCTGGCCAACCGCCAGAAAGCAATGTTATTAATACTACAAATACAGCCAAAACTGCATAAAAACGGGGGTCGGTCCATATGGTCAATTTTATCTCGGCGCCCATAAACGAACTAAATACCGGTAATAAGAGTACCGTTGTCAGAAGACTAAAGCCAACAGCTAGAAAGACCATCATACTACATTCAAAGAAGAATTGAAAGAATATTGTTTTCTTTGCAGCGCCCAGCACTTTCTTGACACCGATTTCCTTTTTACGTTCAAGCGCATGTGCTAATACCAAATTTGTAAAATTGATACAGGTCAAAATAATAAGCGCAGCACTTAATGCCATTAAGATATAGATATAAGTGATGTTCCCGGTCCCTGCTGCTTTGGAGTGAAGATGGATATCGGTCAGCTTTTCCAGGACGAATCGAAATTGATAGCCTTGTTTTGTTGCTTCGGCGAATTTTGAATTAGTCATTTGATCCAATTTCTGTTGGATCAAACCGAACTGATGTTTGTTTTTTAATAGCGCTATGGTTACATCATTTGCGGATGACCAAGCCATTTCTTTGTAGCGTTCTAATCCCTTATTGGAAAGGAGTGCGGAGAAGTTCAGCTGTGTATTCGTGGGCAAGTCTGCGATAATGCCTGTGATTTTCCAGTTGACTTTGTCAATGGATAGTGTTTGACCAATCGCCGACTGATTGGGAAAATATTTCTCTGCGAGTTTTTTCGTCAAGACAATCTGATTTGGTTCCGCCAGGGCTGATTGTGAATCACCTTCGAGAAAGGTATAACCTAAAGTTTTAAAAACATTCTGATCAGCATACAGTAGGCCTTTTTCAGTTATTACTGCCTCTTTAGATTCTATTTTACCGCCTTTGGAATAACTGTAGAATCTGGTTGCCTGTTCTACATCTGGAAATTCAGCCTGCAAAGTAGGCGCTAGCCCTGTTGGCGTAGCCGAAGAATTAACTTCTTCAGTGCTATTAGGTGATTTATAGGTGAGGCTAATATAAGCTAGGCGGTCTGCGTGGGGAAGGAAACGTTCATAGCTGGATTCATGATATATATACGCTGCCAACAATAGAAAACATGTTATTCCGATACTTAGGCCAAACATATTTAAAAGAGAAAATCCTTTGTTTTTAATGATATTCCGCCAAGCGGTTTTAAAATAGTTTTTCAACATGATACTGCGTATTTACATAATTAATTAAGCTATATTGTTGTCAATAAACACGCTTTAGTAGAAAGCATTGTTATTCGAAAAATAGCAAAGTCAACCAGTTCAATTGGTTTGCCATAAATGTAATGTATTGATTTTTAGGTTTTTGATGTGTTTTTGTGGTGGTTTTAAATGTTCGGAAACGGACAGTACAGTGTCCGTCCCCGAACAAATTAATATTATTCGCTTCTTAGGGTTTTTACGGGATTTGCTAAAGTAGCTTTAATCGCTTGGTAACTAACGGTTAATAGGGTAATGAGTAATGCGGTTAAGCCTGTGATAGCAAACACCGTCCATGTAATTGATATGCGGTAGACATAGTCTTCGAGCCACGATTCCATCAACAAATAAGCCAGGGGAGATGCAAGCATAAAGCTGATGCCCGTGAGCCAAACGTATTCCGTGGATAGTAATCGCCATAAGCCGACTTCTGAAGCACCCAATACTTTTCGAATACCGATTTCCTTTTCACGTTGCTCCGTAAGAAAGGACACTAAGGCGTATAGACCGAGACAAGAAATGAGAATGGCGAGACCTGTAAACAGACTTGTCAAACTTTTGATCATCTCCATCTGCTGAAATTCTTTAGCATATTCCTGATCAGTAAATGCATAATCGAAGGTAAAATCCGGATCGATTCGATTGAAGGCTGTAGCAATGGCTTTTAAGTCCTGCTTAAGATCTTGACCATCGTTCAATTGCAGCGTGATCTTGTTTTTCGGTAAAAATTTGAGGAAATAAGCTGTCGGCGTAATCGATTTAAAAGGGGATTCGGAAAGTGTATTCTTGATAATCCCAATAATTGTATAATTGATACCTCTTTTAGACAATTGTTTACTGTTGAGGTCTGTCACTCCCATAAATTGAGCAGCGGCCTCATTCAAAATAACAGCGGTTGAATCTGTTTTAAAATCTTTTGAAAAATTACGGCCCTGTATAAAATCCCATTGTACAGTCTTTGCAAAATTGTCATCAACGGTAAAGATCCCCATAATAGCACCATCTTTGCTGTCATTTCCTTGCCAATTAAACCCACCTCCTGTTAACGAAAGTCGGTTAACAAAGTTAGACGAAAGGGCAGCGTCCTGAATTAATCGCTGTTCGATTAGTTTTTTTCGGAGGATAGCGAAGTTGTTGACGATCGTGGGATTGGAGGAGGTAATATTCACCAAATTGGAACTCTTATAGCCTATAGGACGTTTTTTTGCATAATGTAATTGCTGGATCACTAGATAGGTGGATATCATCAGAAAAATGGAAATGGCAAATTGGACAATCACCATCGCTTTTCGCGTTTGCGATCCGCCTTTTCTACTAGTGATCTTACCTTTCAAGGCCAGAATAGGGTTGAAACCCGATAGAAATAAAGCTGGATACATACCCGAAAGGATACCTATGACGATTATTCCCAATAGCGAGAAACCATAAAAACGAAAATTGGCAAAAGGTATGTGTAGCGTCGTATGCGTGATTGTATTGATCCAAGGAAGGAGCAAGGTTGCCATTAACACAGCCATCAAAAAAGCACAACATACCGCCATTGTCGATTCAACCAGAAAACCCGCAATAAGCTGTCGGCGGTTGACGCCAACAGATTTTAAAACCCCGATTTCTTTTCCTCTTTTTAGACTTCTTGCAGTACTTAAATTGATAAAGTTTATACTGGCCAGCAACATAATGAATATACTGATCCACCCAAACATCCATACATATTGAATTTGTCCACCTACGTTCTTCCCATTTTTAAAGGAATCGTATAAATGCCATTTCGACATGGGATGTAAGAGGATCTCAGGTTTTATATCCGTTAGTTTTTTGTTGATAATATTTGTCAGCTTGTTTTCCAACGCGGGAATCGATGCCGGATTATCAACCTTAACGAACGTGCTAAAGAAGCAGCTAGACCAGCTATCTGCAATACCTTGATCTTTAGTGAGGTAATCGGCAAATGGCAATACATAGTCCAAACCATAAAAGGTGTTGTTTTCAGGAATATCTTTATAAACACCTTGAATAGTATATTGTTCCTTCCCATTGAGCTGAAGAATTTTTCCGATAACATTGGCGTTTTCGAAAAGCCGTTGTGCTAACGATTCGGAGACAATGATGGTATATGGGGCAGTTGGCGTACTGCTGGCCCCCTGTAAGGATTTAAAGGAAAATAATTCAGCGAATCTTCCCATGGCATAAAATCCGTTTGCATTCAACTTTTTATCCCCTACTTTAATCGTATTACTTTCAATCGTAGTAATCAGCGCAGCTTCTGGCATTTCATTTTTGAAATCCGTTGCAATTGTTTTGACCAAAGGAATAGGCGTAGAGCGATCAGTAGATTTTTCATCGTTGAAAGTTCCGGTCATCATGACCTGATAAATATGTTGATAATTGGAGTAATGCTTATCGTAAGAAAATTGTTTCAGCACCCATAACGTACTGATCAGAGCAACAGTAAACCCCAGTGCTAATCCCAAAATATTTATTGTCGTATTTAAGGGACTGCGCTTTAAATTTCTAAGCGCTGTTTTTAGAAATAACTGAATCATTTTATTGCTGTTGTTAGGTATTTAATTATAAGCTACTCATTATTTATCAACTGTTCTATTCGTCCCTTAAACTATTTATTGGATTTGCTTTTGCTGCAAAGACACTTTTGGTTGAAAGTACAATACTCGCAAATGCAATCAATCCCACGGCGGAAAGCCCAAAAATCCAGGGACTGATTGTCGTTCGGTAGACAAAATCATTAAGCCAATTATGCATAAAATAATAGGCAATTGGAAAAGCTATTATACATGCTATCGCAACCAGTGATAGCAAATTTCGAAGCAGTAGGAATGTGATCTGGAAAACAGATGCCCCCAATACTTTACGGATTCCAATTTCCTTTGTGCGTTGATTTGCCGTGAAGATGGCAAGTCCGAATAAACCCAGTCCAGCGATGATTACAGAAAGTCCCACTGCCCAGGATAAAAGCTTGGAAAGCTGCTTTTCTTGTGAATAGAAGTTTTGGATTACCTCGTCCACAAATCGTAGATCCAATTCATCATCGGGGAAAACCGATTTATAACTAGACGTTATTTTATCGATCGCATTTTTCCAGTTTTCAGGATGCGATTGATCCAATGCGATATGGAGTACATAACCTTCTTTACTACCCATATAAACAACCGGTTTAACTCCTTGTCGCGCTGAAGCAAGATCAAAATCCTCCATCACACCAACAATGATGTTATGTCCATTTTCGAAGGTTTTACCAATGGCATCGTGTGGTTTTTTGATATGTAGGAGTTCAAGGCCTTTTCTATTGATCAACATTTCACTGGTTGAATCCAATAGGCGTATATTCCTTCCTGCTAAAAGCCGAATCTGATAAACGTCTAAATAGTTATCATCACCCGATCGACTATCAAAAGTCAAGGATTCCTTGTCGGGCGATTGATCGTAGGAGATTGCAGTGGTCATCCAGCCGTTCATCGCTGGAGCGATGTTCCCAAAACTGATTGCTTTGACATCTTTTAACTTCTTAAGCTCGTTTTTGAGAATGACGCCTTTAGCGGAATTTTGAAAAGCTCCCGGAATATAGATATTAACAATGGCATCTTTCTGAAAGCCCATATCTCTATGAATGGCGTAGTTGATTTGGCGAACAACGATAAGTACACATATAAGGAACGCTTGGGCCATGATAAATTGAAAGATGGTCAGCGCTTTACGTATCCATGCACTTCGGGAAAGGTTGGTGTTTTTCCCAAGTTGATTTTTGAGCGCCAGCACCGGCGCATATCCTGTCAGTACCCAGGCAGGGTAGAATCCTGCAAGTAAAGTGACTAAGATCAATTGCCCCAATAGGAACAAAACAATAACGGTCTTGTCCAAGCGTTCTATGCTCAGGTTTTTTGGAATAAATCCTTCGAAGACATGTAAAAACAAGGGAAGCAATAAAATAGCAAATAATGTTGCCGTCAAACTTATGAGAAAAGTTTCGATCAAAAACTGTTTAATCAATGTCGTTTTAGAACTGCCTAGGGTTTTGCGAATACCCACTTCTTTCGCTCTTTCGATGGATTGCGCAGTGGATAGATTGATGAAATTTACCGCACCGAGTGCCAAGAGGAACAAGGCCAGTAGAATGAGGTTGCGTAGTGCTTCGGGGTGGGTCGCATCATAATTAAATCGCGTATCAAAATGTACCTCTCCTAAGGCTTGCAATTCCATCTTATCGCTGATCTTTTCTCCTTCTTTGTATTTATATTTTTTAAGGAGATTTGCAATATTATGCTCCAGTAGATGCGGATTGCTGTGGGCTTTTGTTTTGATAAGTACTTGATGGGAGTCGGATATGCTATTCCAGGCTTCCCAGTTATATATGTTCTTTAAATTATTGTCAATAGGGATCGTCGCATCAGCAATGAAACTTTCAAAATTGAAATCCGAATTATGTTGCGGATTTTCAATCACTCCAGCGACTTGAAGCGGGATACTATCCGCATAAATAATCGTTCTACCCATTACATTGGATGGAAGTTCTTTGCCATAAAACTTTTCTAATGTTGTCTGTGTAAGAATAATATTGCCCGAGGAATTTAAAGCTTGTGCGCTGCCAGCTAACCATTTCGAAGGGAAAATATCGAAATATTGACTGTTGGTAAATACCATCTTCTGTTCTTTAGGGAAAGTCTGGAATTGATTGGTTGCCAAAGAAACTTTAAGTTTTTGGATATGGCTGCGGTAGATCGGGGCTACCGTTTCTACGTTTGGGAGTTCTGCTTCCATCGTACGAACCAATGGGACGTAGACACCAGCATTTTTAAATTCGCCATTGTTAACCACACGATATACTCGTTCTTTACCTGGTACATGGTTATCAAAACTATAGTCGTATTGAATCATGAGGAAAATAACCAACGTAGCCGTAATTCCAATAGCGAGACTAGTAATATTGATGAACGTGATCAACTTATGTTTTTTTAAGAAACGATACGCCGTTTTAAGTGAATTTACAATCATTGTTATTTCTTTTTTTAAACCCCAATTTGATAATCTAGTGTTGTTATTCGTCCCGCAAACTATTTACAGGATTTAGTAATGCAGCTTTGAACGTTTGAAACCCAATGGTAATAAATGCCACAAGGGTAACTGTCATTATCGCGACCCCGTAGGCCCACCACGGCATCTCGATATGGTATACAAAATTATCTAGCCAACTATTAAATAGGTAATATGCAATTGGTCCTGCAATAAGAAATGCTATACAGATCAATTTGATGTAGCTGGCAGACAGTAAATGAATAATACCGCTGATACTTGCACCTAAAACTTTACGGATACCGATCTCTTTACTTTTTGATTCAGCTGTATATGCCGCTAGTCCTAGTAAACCTAAACAGGCAATAAATAGCGTCAGAAAAGAAAATAGCGTCATGATATTGGACGAGCGAATTTCATTTTCATATTGATCCTGTACATGTTGATCTAAAAAAGAGAAGTCAAAAGCGGCGTCAGGGACAATAGCTGTATAGATTTTTTTTAACTCCTCGATATAAGTTTGCAAATCTGTGGTTTTATACCGTATTAATAAATTACGGGGTGATTCAGAAGAAGCATTCATTGTATAGTAAGTATATCCACCGATCTCAGATTTTAGGTTAGCATAATTAAAATCTCGAACAACACCTGATATGATGGAATTAGTCGCACTCATTTCTGTAATGATATGTTTACCTATTGCTTCTTCGGGTGTTTTATAACCTAAAAACTTCATTACTTTTTCGTTGATCAATACATAACACGTTGAGTCTGTACGCCCGATAACATTTGGTAAATCTGTCCCCGCAAGTAATTTTAGTCCTAGAGTATTGATTGTCTTGCCATAGGTGACGCAGCTCAGTGTGGGTAAGCCCTGCTTGTCAGTCGTAAATCTATAAGTTGATTTACCACTTTCATTGAATCCGGGTATAGATTGTGCGAAAGTAGTGGAAACGGTATTGTTCAGGTTTTGTACTTGTTGGCCTAGGGTATTCAACTTTTCTTTATTTTTTATAGATCGAATTGAAATGGATACAACATTTTCGGGCTCATAACCCAAATCTTTGTTGCGGATAAAGTTCATTTGTGTGAGCATAATGATAATACCGATAATGAGTACGATCGAAATAGAAAACTGGCATACAACCAATATTTGTCGGATTAATATTGTTTGCCCCTGTTTATTGTATCCTTTGTTCATTAAAGAGATTGATTTAATGCCTGAAAGGAATAATGCGGGATAGCTACCTGCAACCAACGTAATGACTAGCCATGCTATAGCCAATATTCCTAACATATTCCAATTCAACAGATGCTGAATTGTCATATCGGTCTTACCGATTAAATTGAACGCAGGAATAAGTATGATGGCAAGGACGAATCCAATAAGCATAGCTGAAAGGCTAATTGTTGCCGTTTCTACAAAAAAACGGATAATGAGCTGCCGACGGGTAGCGCCAAGTACTTTATTGACTCCAACCTGTTTTGCATTTTTCTGTGATTTGGCTGTCGCAAGATTCATATAATTGATGCATGCAATTATAATCACGAGAAGGGCAAGGACTGATAATGTTCTAATGATGGTTATATTTCCAGAACGTGTAGTAACTCCACTTGTAAGATCTGCTGAATAGAGGTGTACTGCTGATAACGGTTGTAGGAAAAATTGTGTATAATATTGGTTGTCCTTTTCGACATACTTATCAATCAATTTAGTAGCTTCTTGTGCAATAGAGCCTGGATCTGCGCCCTTTTTCAATAGAATATAAGTTTCGTAACTTGCATTGCTCCAGTGTACATTTTGACCCATCCAAGAATCCATAATATTCATGACCATGTTACAATCTAATGTGCTATTAGCTCGAAGATCTTTGAAGACTCCGGTGACCTGAACGGTATCTCGTTGATTGATAGTGATTATTTTTCCTACAGCTTCATGTTTACCAAATAGCTTCTCTTTCGATGATTGGGATAGGACGATGCTTTTTTTATTTGAAAAAGCAGTACGCGCATTTCCTTCAATAAATTGAAAATCAAATATCGAGAACAGCGTCGAATCTGCTAAGTATAATTGTTTTTCAGAGAAATTATCATTTCCGGTGCCGATGGAAGCCGTTGCACCATAACCGTCTTTTACCAGACGAACCATATTATCTACCTGGGTAATGTCCGATTTTAAAGTTGGTCCCACCGCATTAGGGAGTGTAAGCATTTTCTCCTCATTATATGCTGCAGATAGTTTCATGTAGACCCGGTAGATATTGTCAGCTTTTGGGTACATAGTATTAAAACTTAGTTCCTGCCGAGTAAATGCGAACAACAATAGCGATACACAGACACCTATGGCCAGTCCACTAATATTGAGGATACTGAAAAATCGGTTTGCTATGATCGTTCGCCAAGCTGTCTTCATATAGTTCTTTAACATGATCGTATGGGTTTTTCTGTTGCTGATGTATATCGTGTTGTTCTACCAAATATGCTTTATTTATACTATTTATTCATCCCGTAAGCTATCTACAGGGTTGGCTCTTGCGGCCTTCAACGTTTGATAGCTCACCGTGACTAGGGCGACCAAAATAGCTGAGAAACCGGCGAAGACAAACATCCACCACTGTGGGTCAATATGATAAGCAAAATTGTCCAGCCACTTTTTCATTGCCATCCAAGATAGGGGAGTTGCGATGAGCAAGGCCACAGCCAACAACTTGATAAAGTCCGAAGAGAGTAGAAGGATTAAATGATAGATGGAAGCACCGAGGACTTTCCGTACGCCGATTTCTTTGGTACGCTGTTGGGCTGTATACGTAACAAGTCCCAATAAACCTAAACAGGCAATAAAAAGTGCCAGTCCGGAGAAGGCTGTAAAAAGTCTTCTAAAATTAAAATCCGCTTCATATTGTCGATTGAAATTGTCGTCAAGAAAGCTATATAAAAATGGACGGTTTGGTACAAGTTCATTCCACAGCTTGCCGATTCTGGCAACGGTCTCAGGCTGGTTTACATGTTGGATATTCACCGTTAAATACCGGCTGCTGCTTGGTTCAAGTCGCAAAGCTAAAGGCTCAATCTTACGATGTAAAGAAAGGTAATTGAAATCTTTCACTACACCGATAACCGTTCCTTCTCTTCCCCATTGACGAAATTGTTTGCCAATAATATCTTGTGGATTTGAATAGCCCCATTGTTTTGCAGCAGATTCATTGATAACAAGTGAATGGGCCGTATCCGCTGGGAAATCTCTGGAATAGGCACGCCCTGCGGCCATTTGCAGACCAATATTAGGAATAAAGTCAACATCGACTTCATATAAGAAAGGAGCAAATTGACGCATTGTTCCGTTTGCTGACATGATTTCTGTTCCTGCATTTGGAAAAAATGTTCCCGGTACCGTACGTGATGCAGTGACAGACAAAACATCTTTATCTTTTGCTAGTGTAGATTTTATCGCTTCCAGATTATTGTTTACCTTATCATCGAAATTATAATCTATCACAAGCCGTTGATCTTTTTGAAATCCAAGATCTCGTTGCTGTAATTGATCTAGTTGAGAAAAGACGACGACTGTACCTGCAATGAGCGCAATAGAAAGGCAAAATTGAAAAACCACTAATACCCGACGTAACGATGTACCCCCTTTGCTGTTGCTATAACTTCCTTTAAGTACTGCAATCGGTTTGAAATTTGCTAGAATCAACGCGGGATAGCTGGCAGCAAGAAGTCCTGTAAGAAGGGTAGTGAATAGGAATATTGCCCAGGTCGTCCCATTTTGCAGGGACGAATAATTAAGATGTTTGCCCGAGAATGCTTCCAAAAAGGGGAGAAAGGCTATAACAAGCATTATCGCCAAAATACTACTAACGAATACAAGAACCAATGATTCAGACATAAACTGAAAGATCAGATTGCTTTTGCTCGCGCCTATCGTTTTTCGGACGCCGACTTCTTTTGCTCTTTCCATTGACCTTGATGTAGCCAGATTCATAAAGTTCACACAGGCGATCAGTAATATGAATCCGCCAATAATGCTGAATATGTATAAATTCTGATAGCTTCCATTGGTGCCGGGCTGACGATCCGCAGACGAGTGCATGTAAGCCTGTAGAAGTGGTTCAATATGGAAATTGTATTTTACGTTGGCGTTTTGGTTTGTTGGGATATGACGCTTGAGAAAATCGGGTATCTTTTGATTGAATTTAACAGGGTCAAAGTCTTTTGGAGCCAGAAAGTAGGTGTAGAAGTCTACATAATCCCAACCTTCTTTGTCAAAGACTTCCGGTCTTGCTTTTCGAAATGTACTCATCGAGAGCAGTGCATCGAATGTAAAGTGCGAGTTGGGAGGTACATCGGCTATTACTGCTTTTACCGTATATAAACCGGCTTCGGCACGGCCCGCGGCTAAGCCCCCTTCAAGCGTTTTGCCAATGGGATTTTGATCGCCGAAATATTTCTTAGCAGTGCTTTCTGTCAATACGACAGAATAGGCATTATTTAAGGCTGTATGCGGGTCGCCGGCTAAAACCTTCCAACTGAAGACATCAAAAGCAGTAGAATCCATGAAAAATACATTTTCCTCTTGGAATCTTTTATCGCCTTTTTTGAGTAGGATAGACGTTTGCCCTGAAAATTGAACGACCTTCTCTACTTCGGGGAAATCAGCCTTGATAGCATCACCGACGGGTGCATTGCCCCAGATCTGATGCTGCTCTGTACTGCTTACATCCTTATAGTCATGGACGATGCGGTAAATTCGATCTTTATTCACATGGTATTTGTCATAAGACAATTCATTTTGTACATAAATCGCTATTAATAGGCAGCAGGCTAATCCTATTGCTAATCCAATTATGTTTATGGTCGAATATCCTTTATTTTTAGAGATATTGCGCCAGGCTATTTTTATATAGTTTTTGATCATAGCTCAATTTCTTAAATTGCAGTGTGTTTGACAATCAATTAGTTTCTTATATTCCAGCTTTTACTCATCTCTTAAACTATCGACCGGATTAGATAAAGCTGCCCGGACAGCTTGGTAGCTAACGGTAATAATGGCGATCATCAAGGCCAAGATACCACCGAAGACAAATGTTTGCACCTCTAGATCCGTTTTGTAGGCAAAATTGCTTAACCATTGTTTCATCAGGTAAACTGCAATAGGGCAGGCAATCAGAATAGAAATCGAGACGAGCAACACAAAATTTTTCCCCAATAGCCGGACGACACCAAAGGTGCTAGCGCCAAGAACTTTACGGATACCGATTTCCTTTACACGCATTTGCGCTTCGTGAGTTGCCAATGCAAACAGCCCTAACGCAGATATAAAAATGGCGATGCCCGCGAAAATATTGAACAACAAACCTGTACGCTGCTCGGATTTATATAGATTGTCAAATTGCTGATCAATAAAGGTATAGTTAAAAGGAGCATCTGATGGATATCGGTTATAGATCTTTTCTAAAGCTTTAATGGCCTCAGACGCTTTTTTCGTACTCGTTTTAACATAAAGCGTGCCCGATCCCCAGCGCGTCCAGAAGACCATTGGACCTATTTTATCTTTGATGGATTTGAAGTGGAAGTCTTTCACAACACCAATAATTTGTCCAGGGAAATCGTGGAAACTCATAGTGGATCCCACGTAAGGCGGTTTTAATCCCATTTGTTTCGCCAAGGTCTCGTTGATGATATAGCCGGAGGAATCAACTGGCATGCCGCTAAAGTTCTTTCCTTCGAGGAATTGTATGTTCATCAAAGGAATAAAATCCTCGTCAATTTTGGCTTGAGCAACAATTAATTTGTTGTCTTTGGACTTACCTGGCCAATCTATATCGCTTGTAGCATTTCCAAAATCGGTCATGTTGTATAAACTTGATAGGGAAACCCCTTGTATCGCTTCATTGCTTTTTAGTTCAGCACGTATCGCGTCCATATGTTTGTAAGCCTCCTCAGGAAGACCAAGTGTTAGTACATGATCTCTGTCATAACCGAGGTTGATCTTCTGGATAAAAGCCAATTGATTTCGGATCACCAAAGTACATACAATAAGGTTCACGGAGAGCGTAAACTGGAAAACCACCAATATTTTACGCATGGTATTTGAGGAAACGCCTTTTACTGATTTTCCTTTTAACGACTGAATGGGATTGAATGACGAAAGCTGTACCGCAGGATATATACTGGACAGTCCCAATGTGCCTATAATTGCTGCCCCAATATATAGCCATATCGTCGTGTTATGGAAAGATAGACTGATTGATTTTTGTGCGATCTGATTATATCCGGTATGAAGGATCACTATAAGGATGAAAGCGATCAATAGTGAACAAAGAAATACAACAATAGTTTCGGTGATAAATTGTAGGAATAAATGGAAACGGTTGGCGCCGATTATCTTGCGGATACCAACATCTTTTGCCCGGTCCAATGCCCTTGCAGTACTTAGATTGACATAATTTACCGCACCGATCATTAGGAGCAGTATCGCAATGATCCCAAAAATCTGAACCATGCGAAGTGTTGATTTATTTCCGTTAGGAGCGATCAAATGCATGGTTTTAAGTGGGTCTAAAACAAATATAGTCGAGTTTTCACCGTTGCGGGCTTTGGTGTAAGTGTCTGTAACTGATTTTCCGATAAGTGCTACAGAAGCATGAGGTTTGACTTTAATATACGTTGAAAAACTATAGTTACCCATATCTTCATCGATTGTTTTCCATTGACCGTTACCGCCCCAGTTTGTAAAACGCTGTGCATAATACCCCAGTGGAATAACGACATCAAATTGCATCGAGGAGTTTTGTGGAATATCGTTTAGGATACCGGCTACAGTGAAGAGATCTTTTTGGTAACGGAAAGTTTTTCCAATGACTTTTTGCGTACTAAAGAGTTTTTCGGCTGTCGATGGGGTTATTAGTGCCTGTTTATAATTTTCCTGAAAACCTGAGAGGGAGCCCTCTCGTAATGGAAAATGAAACATCTTGAAAAAATTACCATCTACATAATAGATGTTGATATCAGTTACCGGACGTTTTAGTTTGTCATTGACCAATGTGGTATTGTAATCCTGTGAAACACGCGTTGCGTAATCTACCTCTGGTACGTTTTGTGCATAGTTTGCTATAGGCCCCGGAGATGTCCCCCATATCGAACCATTGTGCTCGGGATCCAAATGAGAATTGACTTTGTAAATCTGTTCAAAATCTGGATGGAATTTATCAAAGCTCTTTTCATCCTGTACCCAAAAGATAATTAATATAGCGGCCGTAAGACTGACTGATAGACCTAGAATATTAATAGCGGTATAGAATTTCCTTTTCTTTAATTCTCTAATTGCGGTTATTAAATAATTCTTTATCATAAGGACGGGTATTAGTTGTATTGATTCTTATTGATCTTCTTTATCTTCTTACTCATCTCTTAAACTATCGACCGGGTTTGCACGTGCTGCTTTTATGGATTGGTAGCTCATTGTAAAAAATGCAATAAGTAAGGTTGCGGCAGCCGGAATAATAAACATCCACCAGGATAGATCTATCCTATACGCAAAATCATCCAACCATTTGTGCATCGCCCACCAAGCAATTGGGGTAGCAATCAAAATAGAAATGAGTATAAGTTTGACATAATCTTTTGATAATAATCCAATAATTCCCAGTACTGTACTTCCCAACACTTTTCGAATACCAATTTCTTTTGTACGTTGTACCGTGGTGATCGTAACCAAACCGATCAATCCCAGGCAGCTGATGAGAATTGTCGTCGACGTAAATAGATTGATGATCTTCGAGAATTTTAGATCACTGCTATAAAGTTCTTTGATTTGCTGATCATAGAAATCATATTTAAATGGGGCTTTTGGATAGTATTTTTTCCATTGTTTCTCAATCTGTTTTAAAGTTTCCGGCCAGGTAGTTGAGTTAGTGTTGAGTTTGATACTTATTCTGCTTAATTCCCATTTTTTAATGGAACTCAGCATGACGACAGGTTGAATGGCTGCATGGAGATTTTTTGTATGAAAATTGTCCGTTACCCCCACAATCTGACGCTGTTTATCTGTGTACGTAACAAAGCTCCCTACAGCATGTTCAGCAGATTTAAAACCTAATTTTTGGACACTGGCTAAGTTTAACACGATGCCTGTGCTCGTATCGGCCAATTGCAGCGGGCGGCCAGCAAGCATTTTAAAATTATAGAGCTTAAAGTTATCTTGGTCGACAAACTTCATTTGCACATCGGCTTGTACCTGTCCCGTATCACTTTTTGCAAACAAGGCATTTCCCCAATGTTCGCTACTCATGGGCAGATGCCCCAAGGAAGCCTGCTCTACGCCTGCGATGTGTTTAATCGCCTGTTTGAAAACAAATGGATCAACATGGCTATCCTGATAGCTTTTACTTGGAAAACGTAGGGTGACAATAGCGTCCTTATCAAAACCAGGGTTGTTCTGAAGTGCATGTTTCAGCTGTAAACCAATGATGCAAGTTGAAATAACAAAGAGTTGCGCAATCAAGAATTGAAAAATAATGAGCATTTTTCGAAAAGATAGATTGCCAAATTTGAGACTTTGCGCGTGTGAGATTTTAATGACTTCAACAATCTTGATTTTGTTTGTTAATAAGATCGGATAACCCGCGGAAATGAAAGTGATCGTAATTGTAAGTATTGCTAGAAAGAGCGAAACGCCCCACGGATCGGGATACAACTTAAGTTGATCCGGAATATAGGCGGATAAAATTGTTTGAACTACGAGCAGTAAAGGCCAAGATAAAAGTACCGAAAAAGCGGTGATACAAAATGTTTCTAGTAAAAAGAACGTTGTAATTCTCTTTTGACTTTCTCCTAAGGTCTTTCTGATACCAATTTCCTTAGCGCGTTGTGGAATTTGCGCGGTAGCAAGATTGATGTAATTGACACAGGCAAGTAACAGCAGGAATACACCAATACCAATAAGACCATACATTATTTTCTTATCCACGTTATTTTGAGCGTAAGATGTAAAGTGTAAGTCTTTTAAAGGGACGGTATTGATGTGCATTTTAAATCCAAACTTATCAAATTCAGCATGTGTCATCTCATAGACTTTTTTGTCGGCTGTTTGGATCATGTTTGGGAGAGAAGCAGATGATTTTACTTTAATAAAGAGCTGCCAATTTGAATTTGAATTGTTCCAATTTGTACTCTGCCATTCCTTTTCTGGAATCCGGATAAACTCTTTAGCCAAAAAGCTGCTGGGATGAGCTAAATCTTTTACAACACCAGCGACATTGTACAGTGTACTATCGTAGGACAATGTCTTTCCTACGATTTGATCTACGGGCATATTTGGAAAATACAATTTCGCACGCGATTCCGTCAGGACGACTTCATGGCTATTTTGTAGTATATTTCTTGGGTTGCCAGCTAACCAAACATAAGGTGTCATTTTGAAATATTCTGCTGTGGTGCCGATGATTTCGGACTGATCTTCAAACTCTATTTTCTGGCCACCACCCTGATTACTGATCCGCTCGAAGTATTGTTTAAAGATGGGTACTGTCAGTTCAACATTGACAAAGTTTTCCTTGATATATGCCGGTAATGGTGCGGGAACACCATCGAAATGATCTAATTTATCCTTTTCTTCATAGGAGGTATGGACCTTGTAAATCTGCTCACTTTCTGGATGATGCTGGTCAAAACTAAATTCATAATTGACGATACGGAAAATAAGCCAACAGGCACTTATTCCGATGGCAAGCCCAAATACATTTAAAAATGTGAAAAGACGGTTGCGCCATAATTGTCTGAAAATTAATTTAATCGTGCTCATCATCTATAGGTTATTAGGATTAATATCTTGGTTATATATGAGTTGTTTTATACCGAGGTTGTTTCCATAATGACTTGTCCGTCTAGCATGCGGATTACACGGTCAGAAAACTTGGCATCGTGTTCACTGTGTGTTACCATGACGATAGTTGTGCCGGCTTCGTTCAATTCTGTCAGGAGCTGCATGACTTCGTTACCATTATTGGAGTCTAGGTTACCTGTAGGCTCATCCGCCAAGATCAGTTTGGGATTATTAACAACGGCACGGGCGACAGCAACACGTTGCTGTTGACCACCGGAAAGCTGTTGCGGGAAGTGATTGCGACGGTGCATGATCTGCACTTTTTCCAATACTTCTTCGACCCTTTTTTTGCGCTCTGCTGCTGGAACATTGGTATAAACCAAAGGAAGTTCCACGTTTTCAAATACAGTGAGTTCATCAATCAAATTGAAGCTTTGGAATACAAAACCGATATTATGTTTACGAAGATCTGAACGACCACGTTCTTTGAATTTGGCTACCTCAATGTCATTGAACAGGTAACTTCCTTCATCCAGATCATCCAATAACCCAATAATATTGAGTAACGTCGATTTTCCACAGCCTGAAGGCCCCATTACAGCAACAAATTCTCCCTCTTTAACATGAATATTGAGGTTGTTTAAGGCTACGGTTTCAACTTCTTCTGTGCGGTAATACTTTTGAAGGTTGGTGATTTTGATCATATTTTTTGTGCTCATGGTTTTTATGTTTTGGATCCTTGGCAAAATTGCTTTGGATGTATCCTGTTCTGTTATTAAATTCTTTTTAATTTTTTACTGATCTCTTAACGTTTTAGTCGGATTAGCTATCGCTGCTTTAAATGCCTGTGAACTGATGGTCAATAAGGCAATGATAATAGCTGTCAAACCGCTGATGATAAAAATGGTCCAGGAAATATCAATATGATGTGCATAGTTAGTTAACCATTTATTCATGATCACCCACGCAATAGGAAACGCAACGATGCATGATATTGCCACTAGAATGACGAATTCACGATTGAGCATTTGGATGAGTTTCGAAACTGAGGCACCCAAAACTTTCCGGATGCTGATTTCCTTGGCACGCTGTTCGGTGGCGTAGGCCGCCAGACCAAAGAGTCCCAAACAGGAAATAATAATGGACATGATGGCAAATACGCTGGATAGTTGTTGTACAAAAAGCTCGGCTTGAAATTTAGTGTTGAAGCTATCGTCCAAAAACTTGTAGTCAAAAGGAAAACCAGGATTATTTTTGGTGATGATCTTCTCGATTTGCTGAATTGCATCCGGTAAATCGACTCCAGCCTTTGTCTTGATGGTCATGATGCCATCATCTCTGTTCATCGGCAGAAACAGCATTGGCTCAGGATCAGCATACACATTGTTATAAACAAAGTTCTTAACGACACCGGCGATGGTGAATTTTTCCCCACCGTAACTGATGATATTACCGGCCACAAGGCCATCCTTTTTGATCATTTTTGCAAATGCTTCGTTGATGACAACCGAGGTGCTATCACCTATAAAATTTTGATGGAAGTTTCTACCGTCAAATAGCTTTAGATCTAAAGCCGGAATGAGTCCTTCGTCCGAACGTAACATGCCAATTAAAATACTGGCATTTGGATCTTTTCCTTCCCAGCTAAAACCCGAAGTATTGGAGTTGATATTGAGAATACTCATGTCACTGACACCGACTCCTTGCACAACTCCTGTTGCTAATAATTGATTCTTAATGAGCGGCAGATGTTTGGCCATATCACCTTGTAGCGCTGTAGTCAACACCTGACTCTTGTCAAAACCGAGATCCCTGTTCTTGTTGTGCTGAATCTGTTGGTAGATGATAATGGTACAGATAATTAACACAACTGAGGCTGTATATTGTAGGATGACCAACCCTTTACGGACGAAACTTCCGCTACCGGCCTTCTGTTTTGCCCCTTTGATCGTTGAAAGCGGCTTGAATGCCGAAAGGAAAAATGCGGGATAGCTACCTGCAAATAATCCACATGCTAATGTTATTGTCGTTAAAAATAGCAGGTGTGAGGGGGCTAAAAGATTAACCTGAAGATCCTGGCCTATCATGGTGTTGAACGGCCTGATGAAGATATAGATTAGTAATATAGCAACAAGAGAGGAAATAATTGCCAAAACAACGGATTCTCCCAAAAATTGCATAATGAGCGATTTGCGACTTGCACCAACCACTTTGCGCATCCCAACTTCTTTTGCTCTTTTTTCTGATCTTGCGGTTGCGAGATTCATAAAATTGATGCAGGCAATTAATAAGACAACCCAAGCGATAAAGGTAAATAGCCGAATATTCTTGATACCACCCTCTTTTTCAATACCACTGTTATCAAACTGATTGTAGGTAATCCAACGTTCCATTGGATAGAGAAAATTCTGTGAGAAGGAGACTTCACCATTGGTCTTGTTTTTGACAAAATCCATCATCTGTTTGTTGATCCGATCAACATTGGCATTATCTTCGACCTGAACCAATGTTTGTACACCATTGTTTCCCCAGTTTTCCAACCAATCCTGACCAGCTTCAAACTTTTTGAAAGGAATCAGCCATTGAAAATCATAGCTGCTATTTTTGGGTAGATCCTTGATTACGCCTGCAACAATAAATGGTTCAGTATTGTTTGTTTTGACAGTTTTTCCCAATGCCGGGCGGTTACCAAATAATTTCTTCGCTGCAGTTTCTGATAATACAATGTTATTGACTTGATCAAAGGCTGTCTTTCGGTCTCCTTCAAGAAATACTAAGGATAGCACATCGGCTATGCTCCCATCGGCATATACACCATTTTGAAATATATTATTGTCTCCGACAGAAAATAGCATGGGTGAATTCCAGCTTATGCGCACGGCATGCTTGATGCCTGGGATCTCTTTCGCTATGCTTTGAGCGAAAGGCCCCGGGGTTGATTCAAATACATAGGTGGCCCCATCGTAAGTCTGTTTTGATTTGACAATGTAGATATCCTTTTTGTTGGCAAAGTTATCGTTGTAGCTCAACTGGTTTTCAACCCATAAAAAAATCAACGATGCCGCCGCAATCCCGATCGCTACTCCAAAAATATTGAGAAAGCTATAACCTTTGGTTTTCCAAAGGTTGCGGATTGCGGTTTTAATAAAGTTTTTGATCATGATTGTAATCGTATGATAAAAGGGTGTATCGGCATATTTATATTCCCGATACCCCCTTTATAATGTTACTTTTTAATATTCAGTTCTTGAACCTTATCGTAGGTCTCATAGCTCGATACAATAACTTTATCTCCCGGTTGTAGGCCTTTGATAACCTCATAATATTCGGGATTCTGTCTTCCAAGCTGGATATCTACACGATATGCTGTACCCCCATTCTTATCCAATTTGAAGATCCAGTTACCACCGGTCTGTTGATAAAATCCGCCTTTTGCCAACAGCAACGCTTTTGTTTCATCACTCAGTGCTAGACGTATTTGTAGGGTCTGACCGCGACGGATTCCTTTGGGGACATCATTGACAAATTCCATGTCAACCTGGAACCGACCATTGGTAACTTGTGTATAGACTTTCTTAATACGAAGTTTGTAGGTTTTGTCACCGATAGAAAACTCTCCCTGTAAATCAGGGAAAATTCGGTTGATATAGTGTTCATCAATATCCGCGCGAACTTTAAACCCTGTTAAAACGTCGATTTGTCCCAATCGTTCACCTGCATTTTTGTTTTGTCCAATTTCTGCATCGAAGGAAGTCAGCTGTCCGTCAACGGGTGCTCTAACAATTAAGTCGCCTATTTTCCTTTTCATCAGTTCCAAAGCACTTTGTGTACGTTGATAAGTTTGTTTATCCTGATTAGTTTTTTGTGCGTTGGAAATTTCGTCTTGTTTGAGAATCTGTTTAGTCAGGTTCACGCGCTCTTTTTGATAATTATATTCGTTCTTTGATTTTTCGAATTCCTGTGTACCGATGGCTTTTTCCGCCAGTAATTTTCTATTTAAGGTATACACACGTTCAGCCTCTCGGTAGGCCTGTTCGACATCAGCCATTTGGTTGCGGTTGTTAATGGTAGCTTGCTGAGCATTGGTCTGTGCAATCTGAGATTGTGTCAATAAATTGAGCACTTGTGTTTCTTGTTGTACCAAGGTAAGCTCCTGATCCGTATTGGATAGACGCATGATAGCATCTCCTCTTTTTAAGATAGCGCCGTCTTCTACGAATTTTTCTTCTACTCGTCCACCCACAGAAGCGTCAAGATATATACTGCTAATTGGAAGTACTGTACCGTTTATGGGGATAAATTCTTGAAAGTTACCATTTTTTATTTCGACAATAGAGATGCGGTCGGCTTCAACATTGAGTTTGCTTTTACCAGATGTAAAATAGAAACTGGCGCTGATTAATCCAACTAAGCCAGCAACCCCTACAATGGTCATGATACGTTTGCTATTCCACTTCTTCTTTTCTAAAGGTCTGTCCATAATTTAATATCAATTTGGTATGTAACTATGAAAGCTGTGCCAATAATTTAATGTGTTGATTTATAGATTTTTATTTTGTTTTGTCTAGCCTTTGGTGTTCGATAGCGGACACTTCTTGTACGAAGGCGTACAACGGTCTTTTTTTTCTGTCTATGGTGCTAACTGAAACGTTTTGAACAAAAATCAAATATAACTATAGGTTGTGTTTGATTCAGTAACATTTCATCCGACGATGTTGTTGCTGGCTTTGCTCAAGAGATGCAATATTTTCAATGGTTTATTGCGTTTTCAAACCTATTTAAGTAAAGGAAATTCCGAATCCATATTATACCATATTCGGACTTTGCTCGGTGCTTGTTCGGTACTTGTTCGGTGTTTCTTCGGTGCTTCTTCGGTTATAACCGAATAAACTCCGTGCGAGTACCGATGAATATCCGTAGAATAAACGAGTGAAGGGCGAACTTGATCTTCATCATGTTCCTATTTATATGCTTGTGGATTTTAATTGTCCAACTACGCACACCGACTGTTCATTAACGAACATTTTTCAAAAGTCACTTTTTATATCATTTTGATATTTAGTGTTTTATTTGTTTGGCATGGCGATGGTCAGCAAGAAAATAAAAAATGGATATGAAGAGAGTCTATATATATACTACATTATGCTTTTTATTGAGTTATGCAAAGACCGAGGCGCAGCAGACTGAGCAACGGCTACCAGAGAAAGTGGCGCAAACAACAACAGTAAAAAGTACTGACGATAAGCAAATTTCCAAACGGAGTTTAGCTGAATGTGTTCAGTTGGCAATAAAGGCCAATCCAACCTTATTGCAGAATGAACTCGATGTGAAGCGTGCGGAGGTGAATTTAGCCCAGGCTAAAGCAAATAGATTACCCGATGTAGATGCAAATCTGCAGCACAGCCTAACTTCTGGAAGATCTCAGGATAATTCAACCCTTCAATATATTTCATCAAACAATTCGACAGGGAATTTTTCTTTGGGCGCAAGCCTGCCTATATTTAGAGGGTTTCGCTTATTTCACGATATACGGATGCGCGCCGACGCGAAGACCGCCGGTAAATTGACTTTTGATACGCAGATTAATGCCTTAAAACTGGATGTGATTACTGCTTATATTCAAAGTTTAACTGCTCAGGATATATTGCGGCAATCGGAAATGCAGACTGAAGTAACCCGAGAACAGGTCAGACGTGCGGAGAGTATGCATAAGGAAGGTGCAATTAATCCTGGAGATTACTTTGATTTGAAAGGACAACTGGCAAATGATGTCAATACGATTGAAAATAATCGTCAGTTACTATACAGTAGCCGTGTGAAGCTTGCAGCCTTACTCAATATGGATGAAAATCAATTGGGCGAATTGGAGAATCTTGGAATAAAAGAGAGCGGACAACGACTGGACGCGAAACAGCTCTATGAAATGGCTGTTGATCAATTGCCCGATATACAGGCCCTGGATTATCGGATCAAAGTGGCGGAGCGGGATATTAAGATTGCGAAATCATTCTATTATCCATCCTTGAGTCTGAGCGCCGGTTTAGGCTCAAATTATTCTAAAGTGGGGATTCAAGGAACGTATTGGTCACAAATGCGTAATAACGTAGGAAAGTATATATCGCTCAATCTTTCTGTTCCGATTTTTAATCATCTGCAGGTTTACAATAACGTTCGTCTGGCAAAATTAGATCTACAGTCAGCTAAATTTCAAAAAGAGATTCAGCAAAATATTTTACGATCGGCAACTTCTAATGCTGTTTTCAATTTGCAAAATGCGAGTAACATGATTACACAGCTCCGTAGTCAAAATGAAAATTACGCGGAGTCTTTTCGTATTGCCAAGGTAGTTTTCGAATTGGGCAACAGTAATTCAGTGATTTTTTTGACTGCAAAAAACAAATACGATAACAGTCAGATTCAATTGCTGGTAAAACAATATGAATGGCTGCTGCAAAAATATATCAATGATTATTACGCAGGCTCGTTGAATTTATAGTTATCTTAGTATCTTCAATGAAGTCAGGAAGTATGAAAAAAGCATCTATTTTAGTCGTGGATGATGACCAGGATTTATTAACTGCGGCAAGAATCTTGCTTAAACCTAAAGTTAGTCATATTCAAGTTGAGCCCAATCCGGAGAATCTTATCGCACATCTAGATAAGAGCCCTTATGATCTGGTGCTTTTAGATATGAATTTTAAAAGTACGATTAATACTGGTAATGAGGGATTATACTGGTTGTCGCGGATCAAAGAAAAGTTTCCACAGGTACATGTTATTATGATAACCGCTTATGGAGCTGTTGATCTCGCTGTAAAATCATTGAAGCAGGGTGCTGCGGATTTTGTGGTGAAACCCTGGGAAAATGAGCAGCTGCTCGTAACAATAGAAAGCACCCTTGCCGAATCAAAAAATAGGGAAAAGAAAAGTAAAAGCTCATTGCTGAGCAGCACAAACAGTCCTGATATGATTGGTAATTCCGTTGTGATGGATGAATTGCAATACAAGTTGGAGAAAATCGCTCCTACGGATGCCAATATATTAATACTTGGTGAAAATGGAACCGGTAAAGATCTGATTGCCCAGGCCATTCAACGAAGATCTTTACGTTCAGATCGGACTTATATCAAGGTTGATGTTGGGGCATTGACAGAAACATTGTTTGAAAGTGAACTTTTTGGCTATAAAAAGGGGGCATTTACGGATGCACGAGAAGATCGGCAAGGGCGATTCGAAGCAGCAAATGGGGGAACATTGTTTCTTGATGAAATCGGCAACATATCGTTGCAACAACAGGCGAAATTGTTGACCGTATTGCAGAATAGACAAGTGACGCCGTTGGGTTCTTATCAGCCAATTTCAGTGGATATACGCTTAATCTCCGCAACAAATGTTCCGTTGAAGCAGCTTGCAGATGAAAGCCGCTTTCGAAAGGACTTAATTTATCGGATCAATACCGTGGAAATTCAGGTACCGCCCTTACGAGAGCGAGGGGGGGATATCAAGCTATTGGCCGAGCATTTTCTAGATATTTATTCAAAAAAATACAATAAACGGATTGAAGGCTTTGAGTCGGATGCGGTTAAGAAGATGTCCGCATACCATTTTCCAGGAAACGTACGCGAACTACAATACAGTATTGAGCGCGCTGTTATTATGGCCGACCAGCTTAGTATTGCTGGTAACGATCTTTTCTTCTCGCCAATTGAACAGCAAATGGAGAGCCGTATCGTTGAATCTAGCCCTGGCAGTCAAAATTTAGAAGAACTTGAACGTAAAGCGATCAAGTCAGCGATTGAGCGTTATAATGGAAATATCAGTAAAGCAGCGAAAGAATTGGGGCTAACCAGGGCCGCGCTTTATAGACGTTTGGAAAAATATGATATTTAGTCGATGCGGAACGGAAAAATTCTAAATGCGATTAAGATTGTTGTACTGCTGATAGCAGCTCTTCTGAGTGCTTATTTGTTACTAAAGCGTGAATATGTGCAGGCTGCTTTGATCTTTTGTGTCATGCTTTATTTAGGTTTTAATTTATATGCACAATATAATTTTTTAGCCCGACAATTGATTGAATTTTCTGAAGCTGTCAAATATCGTGATTTTACAAGACGTTTCCTGGTGAAAAATACCAAATCTGTGGAAGGAAAGCTTTTCCTTGCTTTTAACCAGATCAACGAAACCTATAAGGATATCAGCATCAAACAGGAAATTCAACATCAGTACCTGGATCGTGTAATCAATATGTTGAATTCTGCAATCATCTTCTATGAAAGGGATAGTGGTAAGGTGATGTGGGTCAACGATGCATTTAAACAACTATTCCATTTGCCGCATCTTGGAAATATCTCCGGACTAAAGAAAAAAAACAGCGATTTATATGAAAAGACTATGTTGCTTGAAAATGGACAGCAACAAATGGAATCCGTTCAGTCGAGTAAAGGGAAAATCAAATTATTGATCCAAAGCTCAAGTTTTGAGGCCCAGGATGCTGTATTTAGGATTGTTGTCTACCAAAACATCAACGAAGCAATCGATGAAACAGAGACAAAGGCCTGGCATAAATTGTTGCGTGTGCTAACGCATGAAATCATGAATTCCATTGCACCTATCAGTTCACTTGCCGAAACCCTAAATGGCCGTTTGGATCACTTTAAGGGATATGAGGATATAGATGATCTAAAAATTGGTATTTCCACCATTAAACGCCGCAGTGAAGGGTTACTGCATTTTGCAAAAAGTTATCGTATGATCAATAAAGTGGATCAACCTCAACTTGCACCGATTCAGATTGCACAGCTGTTTGAGCATATTTATCAATTGCTTGAGCCTACATTGATCCAGAAAAATATTGACGTCGACATCATCCTAAAAAATACGCGACTCATGCTGTCTGCGGATGTCAACTTGATTGAGCAGGTTATCATCAACTTAATGTTGAATGCTATCGATGCGGTTAAGCATAGGGAAGACGCTTATATCAGTTTATCTGCCCTGGAGGTTGATGGTAAGGTGCAGGTCCGAATTGAAGATAACGGCGCGGGAATTCCTGCTGATCTTCAGGAGCAAATCTTTACCCCGTTTTTTACAACGAAGAAAACGGGGACAGGTGTAGGTTTGACTTTAAGTAAGCAGATTATGCTGTTGCATAAGGGAACCATTTTTCTGAACAGCATCGAAGGGCAGGGGAGTGTTTTTGTACTCCAGTTTTAGTACTTTTTATCTGGCGCCAAAATTCTTTTTTGGGTTGAGCAGTCCTGCCGATTGTCCAAATAAACCGTGATGTTCCATGTGAAAAATCATAAAATTTAGCGATGTTTGCAGCGAAATGAACTACCGGCTTAAGTATTGGCGGCATTATTTTGTATCCCATAGTCGCCATGGGACCCATTCTCCTTTTGTGTATAAATTGGTTGATGAAGTGATCTATCGGAAAGAACTTATTGACAACCTGTCAGCATTCCCTGCCCCAATACGAAAAGCAAAGAAAGTGGAGCAGAAGAAATATGCATTGGTCAATAGGTTATTAAAAGCATTTATCTACGATCAATTTAGTTATTGGGCCCATGAGCCTCAGGAGAGTTACGCAAATCTCCTACAGCAGCAATGTGGGCATTATGCCTATCGACATATCTATTATATTGATCGCGACAATCTTGAACTGAATTTTTTGAACGATATTCGGGACCGCGATATGTTAATTATAAACGAACCTCATCAGTCGGAGAGCAGGGAGGCCTACTGGGATAAGATCAAAAAAGATGATCGGGTTTTGGTGACGATTGATTTGTACCGGATGGGTTTGGTTTTCTTTCGGAAAGAACAGCGCAAGGAGAATTTTATGATAAGATTCTAATCTACTTTTGTACCGCTTATCTGGCAACCTGTTGGACTATGTTCATTGTATCCTTTTTGGGCCTAAACTAATGTTTCTAAACTGATGAGATTGGAGGGTAGAGCGGATAGGAACAGGTGTGTGGTCCAATAATAATAAAAAAGAGCATCTATAATTTCTAAGTTATCGATGCTCTTTTTTATTAAAAAGCTTCACTTAAGGATAGATAGAATCCCGATTGTCGCTTTTCTCCAGGTCGTTGTTCGCCAAAGGAATAATCGAAGCGAATACTGCTGTTGTGTTCGAGACTAAAGAAGTAACGTAAGCCACCGCCATAGCTTGCAACATATCGACTACTATTTGCTTTAGAGAAGGTAGATCCTATGCCTGAAAAACCAACGATACCAAAGCGTGGATGAAAGCGATAACGCAGTTCAGCCTGTGAAGCCAGGTAATTTTTATCGCGATAACGTCCGAGGTAATAACCGCGCATCATCATGTCTCCACCGAGCTCGCGGTAGTTGTAAAATGGGATGGTTTTACCAAATGTGGAACGAAAGATTCCCTGTAAGGCCAGCGTGACTTGGTTGTGCAGCGGAATAAAGCCGCGGAGATCCACATCGAGGTTTGCCCCCGTAAAATCAGTACGTGTCCATAGCTTGGGCGCATAGGCAAGGCGCAACTTAGCATAATAGCCCGTTGTGGTATAAGAAACATTGTCCCTGTTGTCAAACAATTGCGATAGCCCTAGGAGTAATTGTTGTCCGCCAGTTTTTCCAATAAGGTCGGACTGATTGAAAATGCGATCGGCTGTATCGCTACGAATGGTAAAGTTGTCGTATTGAATATTGAGACCCGAGTAAAGGTTATTGCTGATTTTCTTTTCAGCTTCCAGTTTGATGCGCAATAATTTTTGATCGATGCGCTCTTCATTTGCTTTCCAGGTGTCCATACCCACACCATAATAGTTAAAGGGCCAGTTTCGGTAACGTATTTCACTGATTAAATGGTAGTCGTTATTTTTGGTCCATAGATCTGTCTGCAGTTTGAAGTTCGATTGGCTGTTGGATGTGAAAGTTCCCATGACCATGACCGTTGAGGTCCGTATTTTGGGGTCAGATTTGTCCAGATAAAAATTATAGGTGCTGGCTAGGCCATATTCGACACCTGTTTCCTGTGCATAACCAATCGCCGGCAACACCATAAAACTGCCGGAACGCGTGGAGTCTCTTTCGGAAGAAAGAAATTTTTTACTCAATTTTTGAATAATATTTTGAGCCTTCAATTCAACTGATCCCATCAAAAGCACCGTGACAAGTGTCGAGTATGGGATAAGTTTAGAAAGTGATTGCGGTAAAATTTGCATGCCCAAAGATAGTATATTAGGTAAATAACCAAAACAGGCAAATAAGCATATAAAAATTATTGTGCTGCATATCAGTATCATTGACCAAAAGTGTGGTTTTTTTTTGATAAATATTTTTGTAAAGTGAGTTTTGTGTCTATCTTTGCATCAGCAAACAAGGGAACAACGGTTCAAAACAACGAAAGTTTGCTTAGTTCTTTAAATGAAAAAAAATAAAAAATAAACTTGCAGAAATCAAAAGTAAATTCGATATTTGCACTCGCTGAAAAGGTAGAAATGCTTGGTCAGACGTTGATAGAATGTAAGTTTTAAAAAAGATATTAGAAGCCTCTTTAGCTCAGCTGGTAGAGCAACTGACTTGTAATCAGTAGGTCATTGGTTCGATTCCGATAAGAGGCTCTAAATGTAACGCGAGTTACAGGTCTGGAGGGGTTCCAGAGCGGTCAAATGGGACGGACTGTAAATCCGTTGCTTCGGCTTCGAAGGTTCGAATCCTTCTCCCTCCACACTTTTTTTTAATTAGATGATTAGATTATTCTAATTTCTGATTGTTAAGCGGAAGTAGCTCAGTTGGTAGAGCGATAGCCTTCCAAGCTATAGGTCGCGAGTTCGAACCTCGTCTTCCGCTCAAATTTTTCAAGTATTAAATTTAGTCTCTATCTTCTTTGATAATAATGTATCTAAAGGTGGGGGCATTAATACGTAAATAAGGTTTTTTAGTAAGCCGAAGTAGCTCAGGGGTAGAGCACTTCCTTGGTAAGGAAGAGGTCGTGGGTTCAAATCCCATCTTTGGCTCGTACTTGTAAAAGTTAAGCAAGAGTATATAACAAATAGAAATAATTTATAATTACTAATTCGCATAAACATGGCAAAAGAGAAATTTGACCGTAGTAAACCACACTTAAACATTGGTACTATCGGTCACGTTGACCACGGTAAAACTACAACTACAGCTGCTATCACTAAAGTATTGGCTGATAAAGGTTTGTCAGAAGCTCGTTCATTTGATTCAATTGACTCTGCTCCTGAAGAAAAAGAGCGTGGTATCACAATCAATACTGCACACGTAGAATATTCTACAGCTAACCGTCACTATGCACACGTTGACTGTCCAGGTCACGCTGACTACGTTAAGAACATGGTAACTGGTGCTGCTCAAATGGACGGTGCTATCATCGTAGTTGCTGCGACTGATGGTCCTATGCCTCAAACTCGTGAGCACATCTTGTTGGCTCGCCAAGTAGGTGTTCCTGCGTTAGTAGTATTCATGAACAAAACTGACTTAGTTGATGATCCTGAGTTGTTAGACTTAGTTGAAATGGAAGTTCGTGAGTTATTATCATTCTACGAATTCCCTGGTGATGATATCCCTGTAATCAAAGGTTCTGCTTTAGGTGCATTGAATGGTGAGCCTGAGTGGGTTGAGAAAATCATGGAATTAATGGATGCTGTTGATAACTACATTCCAATTCCTCCACGTTTGACTGACTTACCTTTCTTGATGCCAGTAGAGGACGTATTCTCGATCACAGGTCGTGGTACAGTTGCTACAGGTCGTATCGAAAGAGGTGTAATCAACTCTGGTGATCCAGTTGAGATCTTAGGTATGGGTGCTGAGAACTTGAAATCTACAGTAACAGGTGTTGAGATGTTCCGTAAAATCTTAGATTACGGTGAGGCTGGTGATAACGTAGGTTTATTGTTACGTGGTATTGAGAAAACTGATATCAAACGTGGTATGGTTATCTGTAAACCAGGTTCAGTAACTCCTCACGATCATTTCAAAGCAGAGGTTTACGTATTGTCAAAAGCTGAAGGTGGTCGTCACACACCATTCTTCAACAAATACCGTCCTCAATTCTATTTCCGTACAACTGACGTAACTGGAGAAATCTCTTTACCAGAAGGTACTGAAATGGTTATGCCAGGTGATAACGTTACAATCAGCGTGAAATTAATTTCTGCGATTGCAATGGAAAAAGGTCTACGTTTCGCTATCCGTGAAGGTGGTCGTACAGTAGGTGCTGGTCAGGTAACTGAAATTATCTAGTCTTAAATAAGGATCTAGAATCACATAGAATAAGCTAATCGACTCAGGTTGATTAGCTTATTTTTTCGATAAGCGATTTATCGGATTAGAATAAAAAAAAGTGAAAAAAGATTTGCAGAAAGTGGTTTAAAACACTATATTTGCATCACAAAATAAGAAATACACGGGCATAGTTTAAAGGTAGAACGAAGGTCTCCAAAACCTTTGGTCTGGGTTCGAGTCCTGGTGCCCGTGCTTATAAAAACAGATAAACTAAAATGGCAAAAGTACTTGATTTTTTTAAAGACTCTTATGTAGAGATCACTGAGAAAGTGACTTGGCCTACATGGTCTCAGTTACAAAGTTCAGCTGTTATTGTGCTTGTTGCTTCTCTTCTTATTGCATTGGTAGTCTTTGTAATGGATAAAGCTTCAAGTGTAGGGTTAGAATTCTTGTACGGTATTGCTTCTTAATTTTTCAATCGTATTTATTTATGGCAGATCAAGGTTTAAAGTGGTACGTAGTTCGTGCTGTAAGTGGTAAAGAAAAGAAAGTAAAGCAATATATTGATGCCGAGGTTAGCCGTTTAGGTATTGAACACCTGATTCCTCAAGTGTTGATTCCAATGGAGAAATACTATTTAATGCGCGATGGTAAGAAAGTTGCTAAAGAACGTAACTACTATCCTGGTTATGTTTTGTTAGAAGCTGCACTTGATGGTGAGTTAGAGCACGTCATTAAAAATATCAATAGCGTAATTGGTTTCTTGGGAGATAAAGCTGGTAATGCTGTCCCTTTACGCCAAGCAGAGGTAAATCGTATCCTAGGTAAGGTTGATGAAATGGCAGAGCAAGGTGAAACCATTAATGTTCCTTACTACGTGGGTGAAACAGTCAAAGTGAATGATGGTCCTTTCAATGGATTTACTGGAGAGATCGAAGAAGTTCACGAGGATAAAAAGAAATTAATCGTGATGGTGAAAGTATTCGGTCGTAAGACGCCACTTGAACTAAACTACATGCAAGTAGAAAAAGAGTAAAATTAGTAATTAACGATAGAGAAAAGCTTTTCATGAAAATTGGAAGGCTTTTTTTATTTTTTCCTCTTCTATGTTATCTCGGACTGATGACTGCTCCATCAGCACCGTTCTTTGTAAAGAAAATGTTAAAAGCGGTATCTGTTTTTTTTTGTAAATTGAACTGCCGGTCATATGTTCCCAGAACCTTTTATAAAAATTATGAACTATGAAACCAACAAAAAGTCAAATTTTTTGTAGAGAGGCACAACGTTCAAAGATGCTTTTCGAATCACAGAAAAAGGCCGAAAACTTTATGCAATACAATAACAAAGAAATCTTGAGCGAGTCAGGCTATGCTCCCGTAAGATCTTATCATTGTATCGCATGTGATGGTTGGCATCTGACGAGTAGACGCGAGGATCTTAACCTGCCTAGCAAAACGGAATTGGTACTGGAAGCCTACAAAGAAGTGACGGATGGGAAAGATAAGGCAAAAGAACTTCGTACCACTGGACGGAAAGAAAAGGAATCTCCATTAGCGGAGGCTCTTCAGAGTCTGCGAAAGAAAATTGAGCTGATAGGACGTTCGTTAAAGAATAAAGGAAGTAAAACTATAATAACCAAATTAGTAGAAGAAGCTTCTAAGACCTTGAAGAACCTTGAGGTTACAGCCCATCTCGAAAAATCGAAGCGAGAACTTGAAGTTCGCTTAGGGAGACTTGAATCCCGAGCCACGTTATTGCCAGATGACGAGGAGGCTGGCATCCTTACACAGGTCCGCGTGATAGAACGTTTATTAGATAATGAAAGCAATCACATATTAATACGTAATCTGATTTATGAAGCTTTTAAGGCATTGCGGAAAATTGATGATGGCGTGCTGCAGCAGTATTCAAAGATGGCGCTTGAAGAAGTGCTAAAGAACCTTGCGTTCCGTTGTGATCACTTGGGTAATAATACGTCTGAGTAATACGGACGCTTTGTACAGAGAGTATCTCATCTAGGGATTTCGTCCGAAAACCAGTCGATTTCATCGATTACTTTTTTCATTTTTGGCTAAGTAGGTTAGATTGGTGAAAAACTTTTGAAGCAAGTTTTAACCTAATTTGTTAGCCTATGCTAAAGAGCCAAAAAGATAGACCTTATTATATCGAATGGCAAGATGGAAAATGTCATGCAGTAGCATTTGCTTATGATGATTTTGCTTATGATCTCTTTTTTGGGCGTGATAATACCATTGGACTTACAGATGATCACGAAGGTAAGCTGCTGAGTCAGTACTATTTTTACGATTCATTCTTTGTGGAGCTTATTCAGGTGGATTGTATTATACCTTTGCGTTTTAATCTTTATGTACCGCAACGATTTCTCTATTATTTTTTATGCTGGAGGGGGAGTGCAGCTATGGTGGTATCAGCGAGGACGATCCCATATACAGTTTTACCGACATCTTTCAGGTCGGTTGTTTAGCTTCAGGGAAATACGAAGTAGTCTGTCAGCCTGGGACCAATGTCGGGTTGATTTTGATTGTGGATATGGAGTGGCTGTTGCGTATCACTGTGTCCTATAGACATATCCAGCAAGTATTGGAAAGGTACAACGCCAGCAATATCCGGCCCGAATTGCTATGCCAGCTGGAGGTCGATAAGCATGTCAAGCGCTGGTTGCGTAAGATCTATATGTATTCTAAGCGAAATATGGGGGCGATAGATGGCAATCTGCGGAAATACGTCAGTTACATACTCGAACATTATGATAGTCTTTTGGGGCAGCAATTGGATCTCGCCGAACAGGTGAAGCTTTATCTGGATGAGGAATTTCTCAACAAGGATCTATCCATGGGATATCTAGCTTCGCGTTTCTATACCACGAAGCGTACCCTTTACAATCATTTTCGCCGTCGCTATCGGATGACGATACCAGTCTACTATACGAATTTAAGAATGGCCTATGCGCTCCAGCTAATGGACTAACAGGCGTTAAGGGTTAAAGATGTGTATTTGTGCGTATGCTATGAAGATGAAAGTTCATTCAGGCGGGCATTGAGTAGATATCTAAAAAGACAGACTTGACGGAATAGACGTATTCTGAATTTTTACATTGGTGGAAACAGTACTTGAAAAGGATAATGCGGAGACAGAAGACTCCGCTGATGAAATAGAAAAGGGAGGTCCGGATGCGGCTAAATGATATTCGTTTTGGAACCTTCGGCGGAACGCTGGTTTCTATCTGGGCTAGTTTCTCCCTGGGCGATCTTTTTCAGACAATGCTGTCGGCAGTGTTGGGGACTGTGGCCAGCTACGCGGTAGGATGGCTGATCGGGAAGTGCAGGCCGCGGAAGTAGTTCGTTAATTGTTAGTTTATTTGCATAAAGCCATTCTCTTGATTGAGGATGGCTTTTTATGTTGAAATATAACCTCAGGTTGTGGTAGACGTTAGCAATTGTTGCTATTTTTAAGGTCAACAAACCTAAATTATTTTTTATCTATAACCAGTGCCCGATGATGCATCAAGTCAGAACTATTGTTATTGAACATGATCCTCTTTTTAAGAAATATTTGACCGAATTGTTAATGGAAAATGGGCGGTTGAATATAATAGCAACCTTTGATACGGCTGTGAAAGCCCGGGAGTTCGTTCGTCAAAATAAGGTTGATCTGATCTTTTCGGCTATACTAACACCTGACATGGATGGATCTCTTTCCTTAAATCTTTGATTGCCCCTCCTTTTTTTGTCTTTGTAACAGATTATCCTGAATATGCTGCATGTAGTTATGAACTGGATGTGCTGGACTACGTGATAAAATCCATGCTCACTAAAGATCGTTTGTCAAAATGTTTGGATAAAGCAATAAGGGCAGTAGCGGATAAGTGGGATAATGATACTTTACAGTCCATAAAAATCAAAGATGGGTATAGTACACATTTCGTCAAGCCCAAAGATATATTATATGTGCGAGCACAGGGTGACTATATGCAATTGGTGACACTTCATGGTGTATGGTTACTGTTAAAAACAATGCGAGAAATGGAAATTATGTTGCCTAGTAAGAGTTTTTTCCGTATTCATCGTTCCTATATCATCAATATTGAAAAAATAATATCTGTCACTGCAAATTCGGTGACGCTAGAACATGTCAATCATAAAATTCCGATTGGCCCGATATATGCCGAATCTTTTCTGGTACGTATTGCATTTTTGGGATAAACTAGGCTTCATGAATATCGGTATCCTTTTTCTTAAATATCCTTTTTGTTTTTTTCCATGCAATCCTGATATAATTAAAGAGCAGCCCGAATATATTTTCTCCTGTTATATCGCTAGCCAGGGCAGGCGGCAACAATTCATAGATCGTAATGCCAAAATAGTCAGCTATCTTATAAACTTGCTCCACTTTTAGTTTAGTCTCATTTCGTTCAATTTTTGAATACGCCGCCTGTGACATATTCAAAATAAATGCAACAGCTTCCTGTGATATCTTGAGACTTTCTCTTTTCTGCCTGATAATTGTTCCGATTTCTTCTTTTGCCATTTTTCTAATACCAAACTATAGGGAAGCCTAATTTAATAAATATAACTTGAAGTTGTAAGTTTTTCTATGATAAAACCTGAGGTTATATGATATAACCTCAGGTTGTGGTACCTGTACTGCTTTTCAGTGAATTTTGAAAAAATAAAAATCAGATATCATGGAAAAAAAGTTAAAAAAAATTAACGTAAGAGAATTAGATGAAAAAGAAGTGGTGGAAATTGAGGGGGGCTCGGAGAGGAAGGATGAGAAGCAGATTAACTTTTGGGAATGGTTAAAAACAGGTCTTTTAGGTTAAAAAGAAAATTTTGAAAAGCGTTTGAATTTCAAGAAAGGATTGTGGTCGAGTGATTATTGCTAAAAATGATCCGATCAGATAGGCAATAAGATGTAATTTTTTATTGATTTTACTTTTTGGAATTGTTAATAACAAAATTAATAAGAGCAAAACAGCTAGCCAGTACTGAGCACTATTACTAATAAAAGGGATGATGAAACTTTGTGTGGGTTGTAAGGGAAAATATAAAAAACTGAATCCAAATAAGCCAAATGTAAGGTTAGATGCTCCAATAGAAGTGTGGGTGAAATTTTCTTTTTCTTGTAGATATTGAAATAAATTTGGAAGAATAATCATTATGATAAATAGTAGTGGCGTGAATAGTGATGCGATCGTAGTTCCATATTCTTGTTTCAGGTTCCCAAACATATCATATCCTAATCCAAAAATTACAACACAGTTAAATATCAGATGTAGCCAGTTTCTATGGATTAAAGCAGAGGTAAGCAAGGTATGAATACGCTTACCTCTTGCTATTTCGTAGGGATGTAGGATTAATGCATGGAAAAACGGTTTGTGATAAAATCCAATCATGCTGCAGACCAATATAATCGGAACGACGATATAGGAATATGGAGCTTCGGAAAAAGTTGGAAATATATCAAAAAATTTCATCAACGGCCATTAATTGTGCATCCGAAGATAATTAATAAATTTTAAAATACAACCTCAGGTTGTGGTGGATGTAAGATACAATGATCAACTTAGCATTATCAAGGTAGACGTACACAAAAGCTCGGATAGATTCGGTGAAATATTAAATTCAATTAAAACGATGTTATGTATCGGAGGAACCATAAATAAAATTTATTATGCAGCTATTTAAATATATAGATAGAATAAATCTATTGGATAAACTAATTAGACAACGGAGTACAGGCACACCCGCAAAGTTGGCAAAAAGATTGGGTATTTCCGTTTCTAGATTATATGTTATGATTGATGAACTCAAAGGGGAGGGGGCACCAATACTTTATTCTAGGCAACGCTCAACATATTATTACAACTATGAGTTTATGATTTCTATTGCGCTGAAAATAGAAGTTTTAGGGGACGACAAACTCCGCCATATCTCAGGTGGATACTTCTTTTAAAAGTTTTCTGTTCACTACTGTTTTTGTATAGTGAACAAAATTAACTTAGTGTTATTGATTGATGAGAATGAAATACTGTTTATATGAATTGTTATTGTTAATGATTTTTGGGCTTTTAATAAATGATAATATTTCTGCACAACCTAATCAGAAACTGATTGGAAAATTGTTTAATGGAGAGAATTCCATGCCAATTTCTGGAGCGACGATCAATTTTTTTAAGTTAGATGGAGAGAATGTGTACAAAACGTCTTCCAATACTGATGGAATATTTCAAATAAATGATTTAAACTTTGATAATTATATAATTAAGATTTCTTGCTTAGGATATGTTTCCGTTATTGATACAATTTCTTTGAGAAGTATAGCGAATTTTAAAAAAAATGGTCTAAGCTATATTTTGAAACCGGATACTAGATATCTTGAAGTAGTAGATGTTGAAAAACAAATTGATGAGAAATTTATAAACTTCACAAAAGGAAAAATTATACTTAACGTCCAGCAAAGCTCTATTGTTGCTGGAAATTCGGCTTATGATATTTTACTTAGAGCGCCAGGTGTAACTGAACAGAGTGATAAGCTAACTTTTAGAATGAAATCTATAAAAGTACTAATTAATGGTAGATCTTCAAATTTGGTTGGGTCAGAGCTTAATAATTTTTTAGCTGGATTGCCAGCCAGTCAAATAGATAAAGTGGAAATAATTCCTCATCCTTCTGCAAAGTATGATAGTGACGGTGGGGTAGTAATAAATATTGTTTTAAAGAATAATGACAGAAAAGGATTTAATGGATCTGTTAATCTTGCTGTAGGCTCGGGATATCATATTCGTCATAATGAGGGAGGGAATTTTAGTTATGGTAATAAAAAAATCGGAATGTATGGTGCATACGATTATTCTTATAAAAAACAATATGGAAACAGCAATAGTAGTTCTACGTTTAATACTAATTCACACTCTATTTTGCAAGATAATTATGAATTAGGCCATCGTTCTGCGAATAATTTTAGAACTGGTATTGATTATGAAATAACTGATAAGATTAAAACTGGTGCTCAGTTTAGAGGAACATGGAACAGTGGAAAAGTAAGAACTGAGAATACTGCAATTAACCTTTCGGAATCCGTTGAACATAAGGCTTTTACACAGAACTTAGGGGATGCGAAAACTATCAATTCTTATTTTAATGGATATGTAGATCTAAATTTAGATTCTTTGGGTAAAAAATTGACGTTTAATGTTGATGTGTACAATCAGGATAAAAAGTTGAACGAAGATATGTTGGTAAGCGGAGATACATTTAATCATATCAGGGGAATACAGCCCGCTACTGTAAATACACGGTCTATTAGTTTGGATTATACCCATCCGATGGTTTTAGGGAAATTTGAAGTAGGTATTAAAGTTCAGACTTCAGCCACTAAAAATACACCGGTTTGGGAGTTAGAACTTAACGATAGCTGGGTTAGGGATGATGCAAGGACATATGATTTTCTATATAACGAAGATAATTACGCAGCATATCTAAATTGGAATTCTACATTCGACCGTTTGGAATTTAACATTGGGATTAGAGCTGAACAAATGTCAATTAGCAATGATTTGCGTTCAGAAAATATAAAAAATAAACGAAAGTTTAAGTATCTCTTTCCTACTATAAATTTGGAATATGCTATTTCAAATCAAAATGTTTTAAGTTTTAACTATAGAAAGAATCTTGATAAATTTGGTTTCCAGATCGTCAACCCATTTAAAAACTATGTTAATCCTTATTTCACTTCTGTGGGGAATATTAATATTAATCCTCAAGTCAATCACGATATGGAATTGACCTATACTTATAGGCAATCTTTAGTTTTAGGTATCAGCTTTACACGTACTAATGATGTTATATCTCCGGTGTATCTACCTATTGAAAATAGTGGACTTATTTCAACTTATGATAATTTGCCAAATGCAGATCTTTTTTATGGTTTTGCAAACTTTCCTTATCAAATAACAAAATGGTGGGATCTGAATTTCAGTGGTGGATATGGCTTTTATAAATTTAATGCTTTAGATATCTCGGGTATCGCTTCTAATAAGTCATGGTCTTACCTTGCGCAATTGGAAAGTTATCTAGACTTTGGACATTCTTGGAGTTTAGAAATAAGTGCTTTCAGTAGGGGGGCTTATTCATCAGGTATTTACTTGACAAAAGGAATATCTACTGTAAGCGTTGGCCTGAAGAAAGCTATTCTGAAGAATAAGCTGATCATAAGCGCTAATGTTGCAGATATATTTAATTCAAAGATTAATACTCAAACTATGGATTACCGTGGATTAAATATGTATACCAGAAATAAACCAGAAAGTAGATTTTACACTATCGGAGCCATATATAATTTTGGAAGTAAAAAGTTTAGAAAAAAAATGCCGCAAGATGATCGAGTAAAAGATTTTGAAAAAAGAATGTATAATTAAAATCCAAATAACATGTTTAAAAAAAGCTATCTTATGATTTTAGCGTTGTTCAGTCTGTTCTTAAATGCAGAAGCACAAGGAATAAGCTCCAATTCTTTAGTTTGGAAAATTTCTAAAAATGGAAGTCAAGAAAGTTCATATATTGTTTTAACTACTGGAGGAGTGTGCGAGGTGCCACCATCTGTTCTAGACAAGGCTTCTGGCTTACTCGGAAAAGTAAAGACTTATTACACCGAAAGTGCTGTTGGAAATAAGAAATACGACAGCATGAGTGAGCAACTCCTTCTGTTAAAAAAAGATGATAATCCGATCAGAAAACTGCTGCCTGCCAAAGATTATTTAAAATTAAAAAGTAAAATGGCAGAGGGAAATATGGAGGAAAAAGTGTTGAATAGATTAAAGCCATTGGTTATTTATAATCTTTTAATGAAAAAGGCAACACCGAATTGTAATACTCCAAATGTAGTACAAGAAATTTTTAGAAGTTATGCAGATCAATATAGCGTCACAACTAAAGAACTACTCAATATACACGAATCCTTTGATTATTTAGAATCTTTTGGTACAGATTATTATATGAGAGAGATCTTGCAACTACTGAATAATACTTCGGTAATTTCTAGTGAGATTGTTTCAAAAGCTGCTCTTTACCAGAAAGAGGATTTAAAGGGGCTCAAAAGCCTTTATGACAAGAGTGCTTTTCTGAGTTCCAAATTTAAAGATGAATCTATAGCGAAAAATCATATCAGAACTATTTCGGCATTGATCGAGAAAGTGAAAGGCGGTGCATTATTTACGTTGGATATTACCAATGTAGTGGATGGCCGTAACAACATTTTTGATGAATTAAAAGCTAAAGGGTATAGTATTTCTCCTGTACTGTAAATTATTATCTTAAATATAAATAAAGACTTATTCTATGACCAATAGAATGATGGGGAGTCCGAAAACCATATAGAGTAGGATTTAAATCTAAATTAAAAAAAATGAATGTATCAAATCAAGCATTGTTCTTGGAGAAGGTTTCTATGGAACAATTGGAGTCAAGATTGGAATTAGCTGTAGCAAAAAAAGTTTCAGTTGAAGTTGGATACGAGGATGGTTGCGTTAGTATTAGCTGCACAATTGAATGGTAATATAGGCTAAACAATTTTAGGAATCGCAGACCATATTCAATGGTCTGCTTCCATTATGATTCTCCTGCTCAAAAGTAACATTATATATGATCACATATTCCTTACAAGCTGATTTAGAGAAAGGAAAGTATTTGTTGTTAAACAACGGTAGTACATATTCAATTAGCGACGTTCTTTATGAAATATTACTCAGTTATAAAAACAGTGAAACAATAGAAGAGATTTCTGCGGGGTTAATTGCAAAGTATAATGAACTTGCGTATACAAATGAATTCGTAGGGAATGCACTTGCGGTTGTTTTTGAGCAATTGCAGAAAAGCAAAGTTGAAAATAATCTTGATGATTTTCTCCACGCTAAAATAACCCTTATAAAAGAAGGAGCCTTATCTACTTTATATAGAAGAATATCTATATTATTTTTACCTTACTTTTATTATTCATTTATATTGCTTTCGGTTGGACTAACGTTTTATTTCTTCATTAACAATAATCTAATAAATTTTGAAAGCATTGACAAAGCTTTCTTAGCTTATTTAGATTTATGGGATCTTATTCTTTCTTATTTTATATTTATAGTAATAATTTTTGTTCATGAACTAGGCCATGCGGCTGCCACTACTTATTTTGGCCTCAAGCCTAAAGAGATCGGATTTGGACTTTATTTTATATTTCCAGTTTTCTACACAAATGTTAGCGCAATTTGGCAATTAAAAACTTCACAAAGAAATGTGGTGAACCTTGGAGGGATATACTTCCAACTTTTAATAAATAGCATTTTGATCCTATTGTTTATTCATAGCAATACAGCGGGACTATTGTTCAATATAATTTTGGCAAATTCAATTAGTATGGTGTTTTCACTGATACCCTTTTTTCGTTATGATGGATATTGGATTTTGAGCGATAGCTTGGGCATTACGAACTTAACATTTAAGGCTCGAGATAAGGCCGTTAGCTTCTTTAGAAAGCCATCGTCAATATTTTCTATTAACTCGTCTAAAGATGCTTATATAACATTATATTGGTCGGGCAGTATTTTATTCTGGACTTATGTTTATTATTCTGTAATAAGATACACTGTCTTCACTTCTAGAATAGTATATTCTAATTTTCATTCCAAATTTTGGTTATTGGATAGCAAGGATTTGCTTGAGTTTTCAGTGAAAGTAATAGGCCTATTAGTAGCTAGTTTTTTTTTAGTTCGACATGGTATAAATGTAATCAAATATATTAAGAGTATCTATAAGCCAAATTATCGGTAATAAACGCTAATTCAAAAATATTGTGAATATTGATCAATATAAAGACCGAATTTTGGAATTAGGGTCAAAATATACAAGTCTTGATTTTGGACAGAATGAATTATTGAATAGAACGTATTGCTTTGCAAGTGCAAATATTGGCAATTTTATGCCTAAAATTCCATATGAGCAACATCAAAATTTTTTGAGGTCTGTTTTAATGAATCGTGAGAAAAGTATAATAGATGGAAAATACGAAGGAGTTCTCAATGAGGTTGTATACGAAAATCTTAATGAACAAGTTTGGGCGATTTTAAATAAAAAGCCTTCAGTTATATGCACTTTCCACTTCGGGTCAATGCAAATAATAAATCATTTTTTTGCTTTTCATAAAATTGATTATGCTTTTATAGCGTCAAAAAAAATGTTAGACGATCATTTGGGAGACTTTCTTGAAATGGCCGAAGTACAAAGTAAGGTTTATGGTAATATTGAAATTGATTTCATTGAAGCGGATGAATATAATACAGTCTTCAAGATGCTCAAAGCACTTAAGCAAGGGAAGCATTTGTTGATATATATTGATGGGAATATGGGTACAGGTTATAATACTGGAAATCTAAATCTATCTGGAATTCAATTCTTGTCGAAGACATTATATGTTCGAAATGGAGCTGCTACAATTGCTTTTTTGGCAAAAGTACCATTACTGGCTGTTATTGGCTATAGAAATTATAAGGGCGAAAATACACTAAGATTTTTTAACCCTATCTTTCCAGCTGGAAACGAGGATAAGGCACGATTTATTGCGGATACAATGCAGCGTCTTTACGATAATTTAAGCTCTTTATTACAGCTTTTTCCTGACCAGTGGGAATGTTGGATTTATTTACATTCCTTTATTAAATCAGATGATTTCTCCTATATCAATATGGATGTTCAAAATCGTGTCGGCCAGTGTTATCAATTTAATAAAATTGATTTTGGGCTTTGGAAAATCAATGACCAGGGGTATCTTTTTTGTAAAAGAGATTATACAACTTATTTGGTTCAAAGTAACTATTACGAATATTTAAAAGGCACCTATAATAGAAAAGTAATTAGAGAAGAAATTGACGAAGAATTAATTACCCTTGGCGTTTTTGTCTTGGCATGATTATTTGTAAAATAAAAAAATCCATTTATATGAAAAAGATAATTTTAACCTTTACTGTGTTGATTGCAAATTTCTTAATTGTTGCTTCTCAAAGTCATGCATCGTCCGCATTGAAATTTGAAGAGACTATATTCGATTTTAAACAAATAGCCCGCAGGATCCCAGTCAAACATAGTTTCAGATTTAAGAATATTAGTCAAAAGCCTGCAATTATTAGGGATGTCAGAACGACTTGTGGATGTACTGTAGCTAATTTTAACAGAAAACCAATACTGCCAAATCAAATGGGAGAAATTGAGGTTACATATGATGCAAAAGAAATATTACCATTTAATAAGACGATTATGGTGTTATTATCTACTGAAAAAGCTCCTATCCTATTAAGGATAACAGGGCAGGTTTTGAAATAGAATATTTTTAAAATACAACCTCAGGTTGTGGTGGGTGTTCGGGCTATTGATCAATTTTGTATCGTTGATCAAAACCAAGATGAAAAGAACAAATATTATATACTTGTTGCTGATACTGGCTGTTATAACTGCGGTAATATTATTGCCGATTATCAAGGTGCCGATCTCAATTTCGGCACAGGGGGTCATTAGACCCAAGATGGAGGATGCAAAAATACTCTCTTTGGTCAGTGGTCGCATCATTGACAATCGTATCGTGGGCAACAATCAGCAGATAAAGGAAGGGGATACTTTACTGATTGTCGTCTCTGAAGATCTGGAAAATAAGCTGTCCTTAAATAAGGATTTGATGGCAGACTATTCACGACAGATTGCCGACCTGAAACTCATTCTCAGGGGAGATGCAAAAAACGTGCAAGGCGGACAATACCAGTTGGAATATCTATCGATGGCGCAACGGATGTCTGAAATCCAGTCGCAACTTACATTAGCACGCCGCGAACTGGAGCGTAATAATAAACTATATAGCCAGGGAGTGGTGTCTCAAGCTGAGCTCGATAAGACTAAGTATTCCTTTGAACAACTGGAAAATCAGTTTCTAACAATACGCAAACAACAGATGGCGCAATGGAGTGCTAAGCTGGTCGAATTGCAACAAAAGGCGCAATCGCTGTCATCTGAGAAAAAGTCTATCTTGATTGATGGTCAAAACTATATTGTTCGGGCACCTATCACAGGGACCGTGGTCAATTTTAAAGGGTATCAAAAAGGAGGACAGCTGGTGCAGGGGCAGGATATTCTGGAAATCTCACCAGAGGATCAGCTTATAGCTGAATGTATGGTGCCTGCCAAATCCATCGGTTACATCAAAAACGGTCAATCGGTCAAGTTTCAGATGGATACGTATAATTATAATCAATGGGGATTTCTGTCAGGTACAGTGCATGATACCGACTACAATTTGGTGACGGATCAGCAGCAGGGATCTTTTTTTAGGGTCAGGTGCCGCATGGATCAAAATTTCCTGAGTCTCCCGAGTGGAAACAAGGTCTTTGTAGGAAAGGGGAATACATTCAATGCCCGATTTTACCTGTTGGACCGTACCTTATGGCAGCTCTTGTTTGATCGGGCCGACGACCTGCTCAATCCAAACCTTGGCGCTAAAACGAGCGCATTATAAGAACTTCTCTATTATCTGACAATAATAATTTGTACGAATGAAAAAATCACCTGTTTGCATCAAACAGCACGATATCCGTGACTGTGGAGCGGCTTGTCTGGCTTCTATTGCAGGCTATTATGGTACGCATATTCCCATCGCCAAGATCAGACAGTATTGCCATACCGACACGCGTGGTACCAATGTATTGGGGATGGTTCAAGGACTGCAACAGATGGGTTTTAATGCCAAAGGTGTCAAGGGCGCAATGGATGCTATTCCGCAGATCCCGCTTCCGGCAATTGCTCATGTGGTGCTTAAAGAGCAGCTCCAGCATTATGTGGTGATCTATCAGGTTGAAAAAGATAAAATTACGGTGATGGATCCTGGCTTGGGAAAAGTGGAGAAATATACCTTTGAGGCCTTTCAGAAGATCTGGACTGGGGTACTGATCTTAATGGAGCCCAATGAATACTTTGAGCAGAAAAATGAGAAGACGGCTGTTTTCAAGCGATTTTGGAATCTGATTCGGCCGCATCGCTCGGTGATCGTTCAGGCACTGGTGGGTGCTGCAGTGTATACGCTGCTGGGGCTTTCAACATCGTTTTACATTGAGAAAATTACCGATTATGTACTGGTCGATGGCAATGTGCGTTTATTGAACCTGCTCTCTATCGGCATGTTGGTTATTTTGGTTTTCCAGTTGCTCATTGGTACATTGAAGAGTGTCATGGTCTTGCAGACGGGACAAAGGATCGATAAATATCTGATTTTAGGTTACTATAAGCACTTGCTGAGCCTTCCGCAACGCTTCTTCGATACAATGAAAGTAGGCGAGATTATATCGCGGGTCAATGATGCCGTCAAAATTCGTGCTTTTATCAACGATGTGGCCATACAGGCGGTCGTCAATGTGCTGATCGTGGTCTTTTCCTTTGCGCTTATGTTTACTTATTTCTGGAAACTGGCTTTGATCATGCTGCTTGTTATCCCTTTTTATCTGGGGGTCTATTGGCTTTCCAATAAACTAAATAAAAAAGTGGAGCGTCGGATGATGGAAGAGGGGGCCGAACTGGAGTCTCATCTGGTCGAATCGTTGAATTCGGTTAAGACCATCAAGCAGTTTGGCATTGAAACTTATTTTAATAGCGTTACAGACAACCGGTTTTCGCATTTATTGAAAACCATCTATGCCTCGGTGATGAATGGCTTGTTTTCCAGTACCTCTGGTGAATTGTTGTCGCGGTTATTTACCATTATCCTCTTATGGGCTGGTTCATACTATGTGATCGAACGCACAATCACGCCGGGAGAACTACTCTCATTTTACGCTTTGATTGGCTATTTTACCGGGCCTGTGACACAATTGATCGGCATGAACAAGACACTGCAAAATGCATTGATCGCTGCAGATCGCCTGTTTGAAATTATGGATCTGGAGCGTGAGGAATCCGAAGAAAAATTACACCTTACCTCGGATTTGGTTGGGGATATCGTCTTTGATAATGTCCGTTTTTCCTATGGATCGCGGGTGGAGGTATTCCGCAATTTTAGCTGCCGAATAGAGCAGGGGAAAATGACAGCTGTAATCGGGGAGAGCGGCAGCGGGAAGACAACCTTGGGAGCGCTTATTCAGCAACTGTATCCGCTACAGGAAGGAAAGATTTCTATTGGGCAATATGACCTAAATTATATCTCAAAGAGTTCGCTTCGGGAACGTATCGCCATAGTGCCCCAGCAGATCGATCTATTTTCAGGTAACATCGTTAGCAATATTGCCGTCGGGGAGGATATTCCCAATTTTCAGCGGCTATTGCAGGTGGTCAATGAATTGGACATGATGTCTTTTATTGAAAAGTTTCCTGCTGGTTTTGAGACACAGCTGGGTGAAAATGGATCCATGCTGTCGGGCGGACAGCGGCAGCGCATTGCCATAGCACGTGCGCTATATCGGGATCCGGATATTCTGATTTTAGACGAAGCGACTTCGGCCTTGGATACTTCAACGGAACTGGTGATCCAGCGGGCTTTTCGCCGCTTTAAAGATTCCGGTAAAACCATGATCGTGATTGCCCATCGATTGAGTACCATTGCGGAAGCTGATACGATCCTTGTTCTCAAAGATGGGGTGCTTATCGAACAAGGCGAACATGGACAGCTATTGGCTCAAGAGTCTGCTTATAAGGATATGTGGAAAAAGCAATCGATCGTGTTAAACTAACTGTTGTTTTTTATTCAATGATGAAAAATTATCAAAGATGTAGGATAAAGTGCTGGTTTATTTATTTAGCGGTACTGTTATCTACGAATGTACTGGCGCAACGAGCCTGGACTTTACGGGATTGTATTGATTATGCCGTGGCTCATCATCTGCCGATAAAACAGCAGGACATCAAGGCTGAAATAAAACTGCTCGATCAGGAAATGGCATTGCGGGAACGCTTGCCAAATGTCAATGGCTACGCAAATGGCTATACCACTTTTGGATCATCACAGGATGTGTTCGGTACGATTCGGCGCAATGATAACCTGAATAGCAACATGGGGATCAATGCGGAACTGACCCTATACCAATATAACTATTTTCGAAACCAAGCCAAGAAAGCGGCTTCTGAAGCGGAACAGGAACGTATAGAAAAGGAGATATTGAAAAGAAATCTTACCGTTCAGCTGATGGAAGCCTATCTGCAGACTTTGCTGGCTCAGGCACTATTGGTCTCACAGGATTCGGCCATGCAGTTTTCACAGCAGTTACTGGATAAAGCCGAGAAAAGTACGGCGGTGGGAGCAACAGCTGTGTCGGTAGTTGCAGAAGCAAAAGCCAATCTGGCACGGGAAAAGCAGCAATATCAGCAATATCACAAAGATAGGCAACAGTCCTTGCTCAAATTGGCTCAATTGATGAACCATCCAGACTATGGAGCCCTAGAACTGGCTGTCCCATTGGCAGAGAATGATCGTCTGCAAGAGTATGCTTTTTCGAACCTATCGGGTCTACGAGAAGATGCGTATGTGCATAATCCGGTATTTGCTAAGCTCCGAAATCAAGAGGTTGAACTTGAGCTTGAATCCAAGTTGGTTAAAGCAGCGTTATTTCCGACGGTAAAGGGATCTGCCGGTTTAGGGAGTACCTACTTCAATGCGTTTAAAGCAGATGAAACACGATCCTTCTTTGTGCAGAGTAAAGACAATTTTGCCCAGCAACTCGCTGTGAAGGTTTCGGTACCGATATTTAACAAAGGGAAAACAAAACGCCAGTTGAAGCAGATCGACTTGAATCGGCAGCATATAGAATTGGCGGCTGACAATGAAAAGTTTGCTCAACAGCAGATCTTAGATAAGCTATTGCTTGAACTCGAGGAGAATAAAAAACAATATGGTATCGCGGTAGAAGCGAGCAGGGCAACAGCGCAATCTCTGGATTACACCTTGCGCAGTTTTGAAGCGGGCAAGGTATCCATCTATGACGTCAATACCAGTAAAAGTAATTTGATTAAAGCGGAGTCAGAAACTATCCGTAGCAAATATAACGTGGTGTTCAATAAGGTGATGCTGCACTACCAAATTTACGGGACAATAAACTAAAATCATATGAAGCTTTTTCAATATATAGACCGGATTAATTTGTTGGACAAGTTGATCCGTCAGAGAAGGACGGGGACACCTACTGAATTAGCAAGGCGGCTGGGAATATCTGTTTCTCGATTGTATGCCATGATGGATGAGCTTAAAGGGCGAGGTGTGCCAATAGAATATTCTCGGCAGGACTATACGTATTATTATACTTATCAGTTTATGATTTCAATTTCGTTGAAGATGGAAGTGTTGGAGGATGATAAACTCCGCAATATATCGGGTGGTCAGAAATTTTTTTCAACTATTTTTTTCACTACTGTTTTTGTGGAGTGAGCAAATGTAATTTAGTAATGTTGATCAACAAAGCAGGAATCCGAAAAGGCTTATAGATAGAGTAGGAATTAATTTTTTATAAATCGAAAAAAAATGAATACATTAGATTTAAAACGTTTCGGTGTTCAGGAAATGGGTGCGAAAGAGATGGAAGTTATTGATGGGGATGGAAGTTATTGATGGGGGAGGCTTTCCTTTCTGGATGATCGGAGTTGGAATCTATTTATACGATAATCGTGATTCTTTTGTCGCAGGGATGAAGGATGCAGTAAATGCAATTCTATAATATTATAATTTTTGAGATGAAAAGTTTAAACTTAACTGAAATTACTCATTTGGAGTCAATAGAAATTAATGGTGGTAAAGCTGGGGATGCTGCATATCTTGCAGGATATGCAAGTGTCTTTATGACAATTGGTGTGTTGTCTCCCGGACTTCTTGGGATTGCTATTGCAAGAGCTATTATGTAAAGAGTAAAGCCTTAGTGAGAATCTAAGGCATTTTTTATAATTAAATTTACAAGTTATGTTACAAATAAAAAACTGGAAAATTTTTAACGGTAGAATTGATTTTATCTTTTTTTGTTTGCTAGTGCTTATGTTCATTGTTGATTATAGGAATGAGTTTGTAGCAGGAATAAAGGATGCTATCTCGTTTTTGTTAAAATAAAGTTCTTAATTTTGATGTAGTTTTGGCTGTGTATTCCTATAGATTGTACTCAGAAGATACTTGTTTTACAGCGCTTATCTTAAGGAAAATCATAGAAGTTGTATAGTTGAATGTGCATAACTAAATCTGTTTTGGGTTTTAGGTTTTTTAGGCTCAACAAAGAGATATAGATGCTCAATCCATATGCTAATTGCAAAGAACCGTTACGGGTAATACCTTATATTTTAGGTGTAGTTATGCATTTTTTTCTTGTTGGCTTTTTACCTGCGATTTATTCAATTTTTACTGGAAATCTGCGACTTTTATTTTTTGCATTTTTTTTGTCTTGTGCGGCAGTCGGAGATTTCATAATTTTAATCTATAAAGAGAATAAAGGTAACCTAGTACTCGATCACCCTACTGAGGGAGGTAGTTTTATTTTGAAAAAGGTTACTAAACCAGCGGATTTGTGATTACAAACCGATATTTGATCTGAAAGTTTAACCTATATACTGGTGTGATAAATTTTTAACTTCCTAATTGTTACTTTAGCCTCAGCATTGTAATAAGAGACTCTCGGTTTTCTTTATTACTTATGTAATAAGCTGTTTTGTCGCTCTTTTTTTCATAGAAAGTTTATTGAAAACAACTACAGGTTGTGGTATAGATATATCCTAATGTTTATTTTTGGGACAGTAACTAAATCTAAATATTCATGGAAACTAAAACTATTTTAAAATTTGTAGTAATAATAGCTATTTTGGCATTTTGTGTCTATCTGCTATCTAATGTCGGCGAATTTATTCAAGGATTTGAAGATGGTTTTAATGCGGCCAGAAATAAATAAAGCCTTAAATTTAAACGGATGAAAAAACATTTTATTCTTCTATTTCTCTTTTTTATAATCACTTTTAGTGGTTTTGCGCAAGGTAATTCCATGTTATGGAAAATTTCAGGAAATGGTCTGAAACAAGATTCGTATCTGTTTGGTACGATCCACATGTTGTGTCCTGACGATTTTGAGATCAAACAAAAATGCCTGGATGCCCTTAATTCGAGTCAGAAAGTCGTATTTGAAGTGGATCTTTCGAAACCTGAAAATATGGAGGTCCTACAGGCATTTGCTGTACCTGACCCTAGTTTCATTAAAAACTTTACCGATAGTGAAGTGCGTAAAATGGACAGCGTCTTGTTGGCACAGCAGCTTTCAATTAAATTATTGGATCATGTTTCACCGGTAACAATGGCTTCCTTATTTTCAATGAGAGGCTTTAATTGCCCTGATCCAACAAAGTTGAAATCATATGAAATTGAGCTATCGGCTCTGGCCTCCGCTCAGGGTAAAACAATTGGCGAACTTGAAACAGCTGATTATCAATTCGGGTTATTGAAAGACTTGATTACGCCAAAGTTATTTATGGACTGGGTATTACAGTTGGATAAATATCCCGCTCTAACGGCCAAAATGGTCAATGCCTATAAAAATGAAAACCTCAAAGAATTAACTGCATTGATTGAGGATCCTACATGGATGTCTGTCGAACAGAAAGAAAAGCTCTTGACAGGGCGGAATATAAACTGGACAACGATTATTCCGGATTTGATCAAAGATCAGGGTTGCTTTATTGCTGTGGGAGCTGGACACCTGTCTGGTGAAAAGGGCTTGATCTCATTGCTTAGAGAAATGGGGTATAGCCTGACGGCAATTGATTAGGATTAATGTGATTCTAGTTATATTTATTTTGAAGTATGTTAACTATGGGTAAAATAAAGGCGATTGGATATTCGTATCTTCTATTTATCGGAATTGGACTTGTGCTGACGATGATTATTAGATCTATTGATACATTTCTAGTTGTCGATTATTATAAGATCCCGAGCCTATTAAATCATGATGCACTAAAGTCTATTAGGGCATTGACCAATAATAGCCTCTGTATAGTGTTTTTAGCTGCTTTTTTGTTCCAACAGTTGAAGAAACAATGTTTCGCCTTTGGCTGTCTTTTGACCCAAGGCATATTGCAATATCTTTTTCTGCAATTTTAACCTATTTGATTTTCGGCCTAAAGGATTTATTTAACGTAAACTTGAATGCTTTAGCGATCATCTTATCTTTTATAGTTATCAGCCTAGTCATTTTTCGTGTTCTGAGAGATAAGCATACGGAACAGTACCTTGGTAGATTTATCTCCATTAGAGTCGTAGGGTCAATAAGCGCTATTTCATTTGGGCTTGTACATATTACAAACTTTGCGCCTATTAATATGAATATTTGGTTTCTCTATCCAATATACGTGCTTCCTCAGGTAGTTTTAGGGTACTTAATAGTTTTTCTAAGGTTAAAACATGGCTTTATCTATGGATTGAGCTTACATATATTGGTGAACTTTATAGCTGTTCTCATGAAATTATAGGCATAAAAATAATAAGTTGCGCTGCACAGCATGACCAATATCGCTATTTTTAAATAGATGGGATTAAGGAGTACGTTAACATATATGAAACTAAAATTTACATTTATTCTGATCTGTTTGTTTGCCGGACTACTATGCAAGGCTCAGATACAGTTTGTTGGCGCTCAGAATAAGTTGCCAATTCCTTCATTAAATATTTACAATGAAAAGGGGGCATTGATCGGATTTACAGATAAAACTGGTGTAACTCAGTTTCTCGATAACGGAGTAAAGAAGCAAAAACTACCATTAGCAATTACGGTACAACATATCTCATATGAAACCAAAACCTTTTCATTAGTATCGCTGGATGATAAACAACTATATTTTTTGGAGCCAAGAGCTCAAGTCTTAAAAGAGGTCACTGTTAATGCAAAGCCAAAAGAAGTCGTGGTATTGAAAGGATATTTCCGTTCTTTAGAAACTTTCAATCATCAACATAAGTATTTTGCGGACGGAATAGTAGAGTTTTTCATTCCATTGAAGAAGGGTAAACCTAAATACAGGTTGGTTGATTATCGTGTGTTTATAGATTCGACTGTCACTAAGGATTATAATGCAAAAATGGGATCTTTCTTCCAGATTCCTAGGATTACGGAAATATATAGTAGGAAATTAGCGGATCGATTGAATGATCTCGTTAAGGAAAACGATAGGTCGGACCGTATTCGCTTGTTGAAAAAAGGGAATGAGGTAGGATACCTGACGACAGATGCTGATCGAAGTAATGTTCAATTGTATTTGGATAAGGTGTTGCCAGATACTGTAGTGAATGAAAAACTTTTTAGTCTCGAGGCGAAGACGTTTTACGAGGTTACAATCGAAAATTATAATGCAACCGAATTAAACAGCATTACGCCTTTCAATTTAACAGCTCTTTACCAAAATATTGTTGCGTCTCTGAAACGAAAAAAGGAATATGGTCACATCCCTTGTGAGGTACTTAATGAATTTTATGTCATGGAAAATTGGTATATCACGGAGGAGGAATATAAATCCAATCAAAAGGGTTTGGCGAAGAGTATTTATACAACGCTTCCAAAAAGTAATTATAAGACACGATTTTGGGAAAAGTTGGAAGATTATCATATTCCGGTGATCAACGACGGCTTAGGAAAACAACTTGGTGAAAACCTCCAATTGATTAATTGATCGTTAGTGGGAATTTGTCGCTAGATAACCACAGGTTGTGGTACAACTACATCATAATGTCTATTTTTGGGACAGGAATTAAATCTAAATAATTATGAAAATTAAGAAACTTTTAAAATTTATAGCAGCAGTAGCGTTGCTCGCTTTCATCGTTTACGTCGTTACGAATAGTAGTGCTTTTATTGAGGCATTTAATGAGGGGTATAATAGGACTAGAAATAAATAAGTGGAATTATAGAAGACTATCGGATGCTGTTAATCCCTGTTTAATTAATAAAAGACAAATTAAAAGGACTGAAATGAAATATGAAATAAGGATAGGATTTATTATCGGAATATTAACGATGATTTCGATCTTGACGAATGCACAAATTAAAGTCATTGATAGCCTAACGCAGGAATCTATAAGTGGTGTCAATCTGTATGCGGATAACGGTAGCTTACTTGGTGCAACAAATATAGTTGGAGAAGTTATGTTGGATTCGTTGAAGCAGGAAAAGACCGTTAATCTAACTTTTCAGCATGTTGCCTTTAGTAGTTTGACGGTACCTTTTTCGGAAGTAAAGACCGTAGGCAAGATCAAAATGGTTCCCCGATCAATTAAGATTGATGAAGTGGCAATAGGCGATCGGAGCAAGGCTGACTATGTTGTTTTAAAAGGGTATTTTCGGAACCTTGCTTTATTGAATAATAAGATGGGATATTTTGTCGATGGCATAGTAACTTATTATATTCCACTAAAGAATAAGAAGGAAAAAGTCCGATTTATTTTGAAGGAATACCGGATTTTTGAGAATAAAGGTGCTACGCAGGACCTCGCAGAAAAGATGGGAACTTTTTTTTCCTATAATCCGAGCCTGATCAATTTAAAAAGTACTTCGATCGCCTATCAGTTGCCGAAAGGATTTCGGTTGGAGGAGGATAAAGGTCGGCGGTTTATAAAACAGGGGAGTACAAACATGGGTTTTGTACAAGTTTCCAACGAGGGAAAAGGGCTGGTATATCTTAATCGGGTAGTGCCGGGGACTGTAATAGACCAAAGGATATTTAAAATACAGGCACGGCAGCATAGTGGCGTAACGATAGAAACGTATGCTCATGTTAAGTCGGGTAATTTAGCAATGGATCATTTGGTCAGTGTAGTCAGGTCAGCTGTTACCAGTGTTAAAAAAAAGAACCAAACTGAATATATGCCAATAGAGACATATGATGAATTTTATGTCCTTGAAAAGGAGTATATCTCCACAGATCAATATACTGAATACAAAAAGCAATTTGCGAAAAGTATATTTCTGAAAGGAAGTAGTAATTATCAGAGCGCCTATTGGAATGATCTCGATAGGTATGGGATTTCCGCTTTGCCTAAAGGGGTTAAAGATCGATTGGGAAATACTTTAAAAATTAAAGAGTAGTTCTATTGGGTGTTACCGTCGAATTGTCAAAATTGAAACCTAACCTGATGAAATATATACTATATCCTTTTGTTGCTATGGTTTTTGTTATTGTATGGTAAATAATTTTGAGATTTTTATTTTGGGGAGGATGAAAACGTCCGTGATATATTTAATGAAAAAACGAATAGATGCCAGCTTTAAAAAAAAAGGTATAAATTCCTGAAAAATTAAAAGTTAGATACTTGCAGGAGTCAAATCTTCTTATTAACTTTGCACCTCGGTTGGGGTGTTACGTCCTGGCCGATGAATGTTACGTTATTTGCTTCCAACTTACTAACAGACATTTAACAAAATTAAATTCAAAACAAAATGGCAAAAGAAGTCAGTGCGTTAGTAAAATTACAAGTTAAGGGCGGAGCTGCGAATCCTTCACCTCCAGTAGGACCTGCATTGGGTGCTAAAGGTGTGAATATCATGGATTTCTGTAAGCAGTTTAACGCTCGTACGCAAGACAAACCAGGTCAAGTATTGCCTGTTGTCATTACAGTTTATGCTGATAAATCATTTGATTTTATCATCAAGACTCCACCGGTAGCGGTTCAGTTGAAAGACGCTGCTAAATTAAAAAGTGGATCTGGCGAGCCTAACCGTAAAAAAGTTGCGGCTATCACTTGGGAACAAGTTGAGACAATCGCTAAAGATAAAATGCCTGATTTAAATGCATTTACTGTAGAGGCTGCTATGAAAATGGTAGCTGGTACAGCACGTAGTATGGGTATTACCGTATCAGGTAATGCTCCTTGGAACAATTAATTAAGAAATCAATTTAAGAAAAGTGGCTAGATTAACAAAAAATCAAAAAGCGGCACTATCCAAAATTGAAGCTGGTAAAGCATACTCTTTGAAAGAAGCTTCGGCTTTAGTTAAAGAAATCTCATTGACCAAATTTGATGCTTCTGTGGATATCGACGTTCGTTTGGGCGTAGATCCTCGTAAAGCAAATCAAATGGTTCGTGGTATTGCGACATTACCTCACGGTACTGGTAAAACTGTTCGTGTTTTAGTTTTATGTACTCCTGATAAGGAAGAAGAAGCTAAAGCGGCAGGTGCAGACTACGTAGGTTTAGATGATTACATCAGCAAAATTGAAGGTGGTTGGACTGACGTTGATATCATTATTACTATGCCTAGTGTTATGGCTAAAGTTGGTAAATTGGGTCGTATTTTAGGTCCAAGAAACTTGATGCCTAACCCTAAAACTGGTACGGTTACAACAGAAGTTGGTAAAGCTGTAACAGATGTAAAAGGTGGTAAGATCGATTTCAAAGTTGACAAAACCGGTATCATCCATACTTCTATTGGTAAAGCGTCGTTCGATGCAGATAAGATATATGATAACGCACTAGAGGTATTACAAACTCTAGCTCGTTTGAAACCATCTGCAGCTAAAGGAACTTACTTTAAAAGTATTCACATTTCCTCAACTATGAGTCCTGGTATTCATATTGAGACTAAATCAGTAGCAGGTATTTAATCATGAGAAAAGAAGAAAAACAAGAAATTGTTCAAGCTTTGGCCGAACAGATTAAATCTTACGGTAACTTCTATATTGCCGATACTGCTGAGTTGTCCGTTGAAAAAGTGAATAACATTCGTCGTAAATGTTTTGAACAAGGCATCGAGATTAAAGCTGTGAAAAACACTTTAATCAAGAAAGCATTAATCGAAGCTGGTGTTGATGAAGAAGATATTTTTGGAACGCTTAAAGGTGCGTCTACAATGATGTTTTCAGAAGTCGCTAATGCGCCTGCGAAATTAATCAAAGAATTGCGTAAAACTAATGAAAAACCGTTATTAAAAGCGGCTTTCATTGAAGCAACAGCATTCGTTGGAGATAATCAATTAACTGCATTAGTTAATCTTAAATCTAAAAACGAGCTTATTGCGGACGTTATCGCAGCCTTGGAATCTCCTGCGAAAAATGTTATTTCAGCTCTTCAATCAGGAGGAAATACGGTTGCAGGTTTAGTAAAAGCTTTAGAAGAAAGAGGTTAACGAGTCCTCTAGAACAGAAACATTCGTTACAATTTAATTAACAATTTTTATAAAGTACATTCAAAAATTCAAAATAAAATGGCAGATTTAAAACAACTTGCTGAACAGTTAGTTAACTTAACAGTAAAAGAAGTTAAAGAATTAGCTGATATCTTAAAAGACGAGTATGGCATCGAGCCTGCTGCTGCTGCTGTTGCTGTAGCTGCTGCTCCAGCTGAAGGTGGTGCTGCTGCTGCGGAAGAGAAAACTTCATTTGACGTTATCTTGAAAGAAGCTGGTGGTCAAAAATTAGCTGTAGTTAAATTGGTTAAAGATTTAGCTGGATTAGGCTTGAAAGAAGCTAAAGATTTAGTTGACGGAGCACCTAAAGAATTAAAAGCTGGTGTATCTAAAGACGAAGCAGAAGCTTTGAAAAAACAATTAGAAGAAGCTGGTGCTGTTGTTGAGATTAAATAATCTCAACTAATTAGCCCGAAAAGGTTTAGACTCTGACGATTTTTCGTCAGAGTCTATTCCTATTTATATCAATACGCCACTATGCTGTGTATATGCTGGGCACAGTGGACACGTGGTTTACAGCATAAGTGTAAGCGCAGTTTTTTTAAAACTAAAATTCATATTCCCTTGGCAAACAATAATATTCAACAAGAAAGAATAAACTTTGCAACAAGTAAGAAAGTATTGGAGTATCCAGATTTCTTAGATGTGCAATTGGAATCTTTCAAGGAGTTTTTTCAATTAGAAACTACTTCTGACAACCGCCATCAGGAAGGGCTGTTCAAGGTATTCTCGGAAAACTTCCCTATTTCTGATTCAAGAAACATTTTTGTGCTAGAGTTTTTGGATTATTTCATTGATCCACCACGTTATGATATCCAAGAGTGTATCGAGCGCGGCTTGACTTATAGCGTTCCTTTAAAGGCTAAGTTAAAGTTATCTTGTAATGATGAAGAACACGAAGATTTCGAAACTATTGTTCAGGATGTATATCTAGGGACTATCCCTTATATGACTCCTAAAGGTACTTTCGTGGTAAATGGTGCAGAGCGTGTTATCGTATCGCAATTACACCGTTCACCAGGCGTTTTCTTTGGTCAAAGTAGACACACAAATGGTACTAAACTTTATTCTGCAAGGGTAATTCCTTTCAAAGGATCTTGGATCGAATTTGCAACTGACGTAAACAATGTCATGTATGCTTATATCGACCGTAAAAAGAAATTCCCAGTTACTACCTTATTGCGTGCTATCGGATACGATTCGGATAAAGATATCTTGGAATTGTTCGATTTAGCGGATGAAGTAAAAGTTAGTAAATCTGGTCTTAAAAAATATGTTGGTCGCCGTCTTGCGGCTAGGGTATTGAAAAAATGGGTAGAAGATTTCGTGGATGAAGATACTGGTGAAGTAGTATCCATCGATCGTAATGAAATTATCCTTGAGCGTGAAACTGTTCTAGAAGATGATCACATTGATTTTATTATCGAAGCTGGCGTTAAGTCTATTATCTTAGCGAAAGACGATGAGTCGAACAATGCTGACTATTCTATTATATATAACACTTTACAAAAAGATACGTCCAACTCGGAGAAAGAAGCTGTAGAACATATCTATCGCCAATTACGTAACGCTGAACCACCAGATGAGGAAACTGCGCGTGGTATCATCGACCGTTTATTTTTCTCTGACAAACGTTATGATTTGGGCGATGTAGGTCGTTACCGTATCAACCGTAAGTTGAAGTTGGATACTCCGGATGATACGAAAGTATTAACCCGTGAGGATATCATTGCAATTGTGAAGTATTTGATCAATTTGATCAACTCTAAAGCAGAGGTTGATGATATTGACCACTTGTCGAACCGTCGTGTACGTACAGTAGGCGAACAATTATATGCTCAGTTTGGTGTTGGTCTATCTCGTATGGCTCGTACAATCAGAGAGCGTATGAATATCCGAGATAATGAGGTATTTACACCGACTGATTTGATTAATGCACGTACACTTTCGTCGGTAATCAATTCGTTCTTCGGTACAAACCAATTGTCTCAGTTTATGGACCAAACTAACCCTCTTGCTGAGATTACGCATAAGCGTCGTTTGTCAGCTTTAGGTCCAGGTGGTCTTTCTCGTGAACGTGCAGGTTTCGAAGTTCGTGACGTTCACTATACGCACTATGGTCGTCTTTGTACAATTGAAACACCAGAGGGACCAAACATCGGTTTGATTTCCTCTTTGGCTGTACACGCAAAAATCAACCACTTAGGATTTATCGAAACTCCTTACCGTAAGGTAAAAGACGGGGTAGTTGTCGTTGACGAGCCTGTCGTATATTTATCTGCTGAGGACGAAGATGGTAAAACAATTGCGCAAGCGAATGCTTTGTATGATGACAAAGGTAATTTCGAAGATGCAAAAGTGAAAGCCAGATATGAGGGTGACTTCCCAATTATTGAGCCTAATATGCTCGATTATATGGACGTTGCTCCTAATCAAATTACATCTATTGCGGCTTCGTTGATTCCTTTCTTGGAACATGATGATGCCAACCGTGCTTTGATGGGATCAAACATGCAACGTCAGGCTGTGCCTGTATTGCGTCCACAAGCTCCTATTGTAGGTACTGGTCTTGAAGGGCGTGTTGCGAAAGATTCACGTACGTTGGTCAATGCTGAGGGTCACGGGGTAGTGGAGTATGTAGATGCTGATGAAATTAAGATCCGTTATGACAGAAACGACGATGATCGTCTTGTATCATTTGATGATGATGTCAAAACGTATAAGTTGATCAAGTTTAAGAAAACCAATCAAAATACATGTATGAACTTGAAGCCTATCGTTAAGAAAGGTCAACGAGTTGAACCAGGACAGGTATTGTGTGAAGGTTATGCAACTGAAAATGGTGAATTGGCATTGGGTCGTAACCTAAAAGTGGCATTCATGCCTTGGCAAGGATATAACTTTGAGGATGCGATCGTAATTTCTGAACGTGTAGCGAAAGAAGATTGGTTTACTTCTCTTCACATTGAGGAATTTGAACTTGAAGTTCGTGATACAAAACGTGGTGAAGAAGAGTTAACTGCTGATATTCCTAACGTTTCTGAGGAAGCAACAAAAGACTTGGACGAAAATGGTATTATCCGTATTGGTGCTGAAGTTGGGGGTGGTGATATCCTCATCGGTAAAATCACACCTAAAGGTGAGTCTGATCCTTCTCCAGAAGAGAAATTGTTGCGTGCAATCTTTGGTGACAAAGCTGGTGATGTAAAAGACGCTTCATTGAAAACTCCGCCTTCATTAAAAGGTGTTGTTATCGATACGAAGTTATTCTCCCGGGCGAAGAAAATGTCTAAAGAAGTTGAACGTAAAACTTTAGAGAAGCTAGAAGTTGCTCATGATAGAGCTGTTAAATCGTTGAAAGAACGTTTGGTGGAAAAATTATTTACAATAGTGAATGGTAAAACAAGCCAAGGTGTCTACAACGTATATAAAGAGTTGTTGGTTGCTAAAGGTGCTAAGTTTACACAAAAAATCTTGGCTGAATTAGATTACAACAACATCAACCCGATGGGATGGACAACTGACGAAGATAAAAACGAGTTGATCAAAATGGCCCTTCATAATTATAACATTAAAATTAATGAAGAGCTAGGTTCGTTTAAACGTGATAAATTTGCAGTATCTGTCGGTGATGAACTTCCATCCGGAATTGTGCAGATGGCTAAAGTTTACGTTGCTAAAAAACGTAAGCTGAAAGTAGGGGATAAGATGGCTGGTCGTCACGGTAACAAAGGTATCGTTGCACGTATCGTACGTGATGAGGATATGCCTTTCTTAGAAGATGGTACACCAGTTGATATCGTGTTGAACCCACTAGGGGTACCTTCACGGATGAACTTGGGACAGATCTACGAAACCGTATTGGGTTGGGCAGGTCAGAAATTAGGGGTTAAATTTGCTACACCTATCTTTGACGGTGCTGAAATGGATCAGGTACAGGATTGGGTTGCGAAAGCAGGTTTACCAAAGTCTGGACGTACATATTTGTATAACGGATTGACAGGTGACCGTTTTGACCAACCAACAACAGTGGGTGTAATCTACATGCTGAAATTAGGTCACATGGTGGATGATAAAATGCACGCACGTTCAATCGGTCCGTACTCATTGATCACACAACAACCTCTCGGTGGTAAAGCACAATTCGGTGGTCAACGTTTCGGTGAGATGGAGGTTTGGGCATTGGAAGCATTCGGTGCGTCTAACATCCTTCAAGAAATCTTGACTGTGAAATCGGATGACGTGGTCGGTCGTGCCAAAACTTACGAAGCAATCGTAAAAGGTAACAATCTTCCGACACCATCGGTACCAGAATCGTTCAACGTATTGGTACACGAGTTGCGTGGATTGGGTCTAGATATCACATTGGATTAATTAAGCAATTAGGGCTTTGAAGGGCTCGGTCCTTCAAAGCTTCTTTATAAAGCTTTAACTTTTGAATAAGTATGTCTTACAAAAAAGATAATAAAATTAAAAGCAACTTCACGTCGATTACGATCAGCTTGGCTTCTCCAGAAACTATTCTGGAACGCTCAAGTGGTGAAGTTACAAAACCAGAAACGATTAACTATCGTACCTACAAACCGGAACGTGACGGTTTATTCTGTGAGCGTATTTTTGGTCCCGTAAAGGACTATGAATGTCACTGTGGTAAATACAAACGTATCCGTTATAAAGGTATTGTATGTGACCGTTGTGGTGTCGAAGTAACAGAGAAGAAAGTACGTCGTGAGCGTATGGGACATATCAACTTGGTAGTTCCTGTTGCGCACATTTGGTATTTCCGTTCTCTTCCTAATAAAATTGGTTATTTATTGGGACTTCCGACCAAGAAATTGGATATGATCATTTACTATGAACGTTATGTGGTTATCCAAGCCGGTATTAAGGAAGAAGATGGTATCAACTTTATGGACTTCTTGACTGAAGAAGAATATTTAGATATTTTGGATACCTTACCAAAAGAAAATCAATATTTAGACGATAACGATCCTCAGAAATTTGTCGCTAAGATGGGTGCTGAGGCATTGGAGGATTTGTTGAAACGTATTGATTTGGATCAATTGTCATACGATTTACGCCACCAGGCTGCTAATGAGACTTCTCAACAACGTAAAAATGAAGCGTTAAAACGCCTTCATGTGGTTGAAGCTTTCCGTAGTTCACGTGAGAATATCGAAAATCGCCCAGAATGGATGATTGTGAAAATTGTTCCAATCATTCCACCTGAATTGCGTCCTTTAGTGCCTTTGGATGGTGGTCGTTTTGCGACTTCGGATTTGAATGACTTATACCGTCGTGTGATTATCCGTAATAACCGTTTAAAACGTTTGATCGAAATCAAAGCTCCTGAAGTAATCCTACGTAACGAAAAACGTATGCTTCAAGAAGCGGTAGACTCTCTATTTGACAACTCACGTAAAGTGAACGCAGTTAAAACAGAAGGTAACCGTGCACTGAAGTCTTTATCTGACATTTTGAAAGGTAAACAAGGTCGTTTCCGTCAAAACTTGCTAGGTAAACGTGTGGATTATTCGGCTCGTTCGGTAATTGTGGTAGGTCCTCACTTGAAATTACACGAGTGTGGTCTTCCTAAAGATATGGCTGCTGAACTTTACAAACCGTTTATCATCCGTAAGATGATCGAGCGCGGTATTGTTAAAACAGTAAAATCAGCTAAAAAAATTGTTGATCGTAAAGATCCAGTGGTATGGGATATCCTTGAAAATGTATTGAAAGGTCACCCTGTATTGCTAAACCGTGCACCTACGCTTCACCGTTTGGGTATTCAGGCTTTCCAGCCTACATTAGTAGAGGGTAAAGCAATTCAATTACACCCTTTAGTGTGTACAGCGTTCAACGCCGATTTTGATGGTGACCAAATGGCGGTTCACTTACCGCTAGGTAATGCCGCAGTATTGGAAGCTCAAATCTTGATGTTAGGCGCGCACAATATCTTAAACCCTGCGAATGGTTCTCCAATCACAGTACCATCTCAAGACATGGTATTGGGTCTTTATTATATTACTAAAGGCCGTAAAACCGCTGGCGATCATATCGTAAGAGGTCAAGATATGACTTTCTATTCCGCTGAAGAGGTAATCATCGCTTTAAACGAGAAGAAAATTGACCTGCACGCTTGGATCAAAGTAAAAACAAAAGTTAGACAAAAAGATGGTAGCATCGTTGATACCTTGTTAGAAACAACAGTAGGTCGCGTGATCTTCAACCAAGTTGTTCCTGAAGAAATGGGATTTGTCAACGAATTGCTTACGAAAAAATCGTTGCGTAATATCATCGGTGAAATTGTGAAGACTACGGGTATGGCTCGTGCGGCACAGTTCTTGGATGATATGAAAGAATTAGGATATCAGACAGCCTTCAAAGGAGGTCTTTCTTTCAACTTGGAAGATTTGAATATCCCTGCTGCGAAAGCCGAATTGATTCAACAAGCAACTAACGAGGTTGAAGAAGTAATGAACAACTACAACATGGGTTTCATTACGAACAACGAACGTTACAACCAAATCATCGATATCTGGACGCGGATCAACAACAGATTGACTGCTCACGTTATGGATATTCTTTCGAATGATAACCAAGGTTTCAACTCTGTTTATATGATGTTGGATTCTGGAGCCCGTGGTTCGAAAGAGCAGATCCGTCAGTTATGTGGTATGCGTGGTTTGATGGCGAAACCTCAAAAATCAGGTACTTCTGGTGGTGAGATTATCGAAAACCCGATCTTGTCAAACTTTAAAGAAGGTTTGTCCGTATTGGAATACTTTATCTCTACCCACGGTGCGCGTAAAGGTCTTGCCGATACGGCATTGAAAACAGCGGATGCGGGTTACTTGACTCGTCGTTTACATGATGTAGCGCAAGACATGATCGTTGTGGAACAAGATTGTGGTGGTTTGCGTGGTATATATACAACAGCATTAAAAGATAATGATGACGTTGTTGAACCATTATTCGATCGTATTTTAGGTCGTACGCCACTGCATGATGTACTTCATCCGGAAACTGATGAATTGATCGTTTCTGCAAACGAAGATATCACGGAGGAAATTGCTGAAACTATTGAAAAAGCAGGTATTGAAGGAATTGAGATTCGTACGGTATTAACATGTGAGTCTAAGCGTGGTGTTTGTGCGTGTTGTTACGGACGCAACTTGGCGTCAGGTAAGCGTGTTCAGTTGGGTGAAGCTGTCGGTGTTATTGCCGCGCAATCCATTGGTGAACCAGGTACACAGTTAACACTTCGTACATTCCACGTGGGTGGTACGGCATCCAACATTGCTGCTGATTCAAGTATCATTTCTAAATATGATGGTAGAATCGAATTTGAAAATGTACGTACAGTTTCGCAAACAAACGATAATGGCACGCATCAGGTGGTCTTAGGCCGTTCTGGTGAGGTCAAAATCATTGATGCACATAATAAAATTGTTTTCCAACAAAATATTCCTTACGGTTCGCAGTTATTCGTTGAAGATGGTGCCGCGGTATCAAAAGGAGATAAATTGGTAGAGTGGGATCCATATAACGCGGTGATTATTTCTGAATTTGCCGGTAAAGTTGAATTTGATGCTATCATCGAAGGTGTTACCTTCCGTGAAGAATCAGATGAGCAGACTGGTCACAAAGAGAAGGTAATTATTGAGACACGGGATAAAACGAAAAACCCATCTATCAAGATTTTAGATAAATCTGGAGAAGTTATTCGTACATACAACATTCCGGTTGGAGCGCACGTTTCTGTGGCTAATGGTGTCACTGTGAAAGAAGGTGGTATCTTAGTTAAGATTCCTCGTTCTACAGGTAAAACGCGAGATATCACGGGTGGTCTGCCACGTGTAACGGAATTATTCGAAGCACGTAACCCATCTAATCCTGCTGTTGTAACAGAAATCGACGGTGTGGTAACATTAGGTGGTGTGAAACGTGGTAACCGTGAGATGTCTATCGAGTCTCGTGATGGTCAAATCAAGAAATACTTGGTGCCACTTTCCAAACACATCCTTGTTCAGGACAATGACTTTGTGAAAGCAGGTATGCCATTATCAGATGGTTCGATTTCTCCAGCGGATATCTTGTCGATTAAAGGCCCTTCAGCTGTGCAACATTACATTGTGAATGGTATCCAAGAGGTATACCGTCTGCAAGGTGTGAAGATCAACGATAAACACTTCGAGACGATCGTTCACCAAATGATGCAAAAAGTTAATATTGAGGATCCAGGAGATACTCGTTTCTTAGAAAAAGAAGCAGTTAACAAATGGGATTTCATGGAAGAAAATGATTCCTTGTTTGACAAAAAGGTCGTTGTTGATGCAGGAGACTCTAATACGCTACGTCCGGGACAAATTGTTTCTTTACGTGGATTAAGAGAAGAGAACTCTAGTTTGAAACGTCGTGACTTAAAACTTGTTGAAGTTCGTGAAGCAATTCCGGCAACGTCAAGTCCATTGTTACAAGGTATTACCAGAGCTTCATTGGGTACGAAATCGTTCATCTCTGCAGCCTCTTTTCAAGAGACTACAAAAGTGTTGAACGAGGCTGCTATCGCAGGTAAACGTGATAACTTATTAGGTTTGAAAGAAAACGTAATTGTTGGTCACTTGATCCCTTCTGGTACAGGTATCCGTCAATACAGCAACTTAATCGTCGGTTCTCGCGAAGAGTACGATCAATTGTTGGCTTCGAAAGAAGAAGATTAATCGTTAATCGATTATTTTATATAAAGGGTCCAAGTGTATACTTGGACCTTTTTTGGTTTATGTAGAATGCGTTATTAGCACTATATCGACAAATATCCCACAACGACTGGAAATCGTTGTCGGTTACTTGTCGATATTTCTTGGTAGATCTGTGCTTTTTCATTTGATTTTACCCCTCTTATCTTTCTTTTTTCATTCTCTTAAACAGGAATAAAAAGAGGTGTTTTTATGATTGTAACTTGTATTTCAAGTCTTTTATAGGTGTACTTATAACTGTTATACAAAAAGAATCTCCCATCTTTCCAGGCAGTTATGTCCAAAATGAAATAAATAAAAACAAAAGGCTTGGAAGTTTGTTTCTAAACTTCCTATCTTTGCACCACTCCGCAAGGGAGGAACGGTTGCTTCGAAAGAAGAAACCCTGAAAAAAGAAGGGTTTAACGCGAGTTAAACGCGGAAATCGAAA